>JAUYEB010000120.1 GCA_030691555.1 Candidatus Bathyarchaeota archaeon | reverse complement strand
CGGCGATCTCCTTGAGTTCCTTGTCACTGAGTAGCTCGCGGAGTCGTCTTAGGGCCCTCTCCTTCTTCGCCTCCTCGGCGGCGGCGTAGAGGTCGAGGAGGTATGCTCCCCACTCCTTGTCGCCCTTGGCCTTCTCCAGGGTCGCCTTGACCTCCACGGGGACCGAGATGGTCTGGTACCTGCTCAACGATGTCACTATATAGTTATATAACTATATATTTAAAAACATGGCGAATTGCCAAATCAGCCTCATAAAAATCAGAAAGGCGAAACTGTCTTCTAAGCGATCGGCCCCTCAGATAAGGCGGGATTTAGATGATCTACGAGTGGAGAGTCTACGAAGCCTACCCGGGTAGGATGGATGCGCTCAACGAGCGCTTCGCCAAGACCACGCTGAGGTACTTCGAGAAGCACGGCATCAAGGTGATAGGGTTCTGGACGGCGATCGTCGGGACGAGCAACGTCCTCTACTACATGCTCGCCTTCGAGGACCTCGCCCACAGGGAGCGCGCGTGGAACTCGTTCCAGGCCGACCCCGGCTGGGCCAAGGCGAGGAAGGAGACCGAGGAGAGGGCAGGGGGCCCGCTCACGGAGAGGATCGTGAACATGATCCTCAAGCCCACCGACTACTCACCGATGAAATAGCTTCAAAGATTAATCGTTCATTTTATTGAACGTATGTTCATTTTTTAGCACGCCTAGGAAGCACAAGGAAGGAACCCTTTTCAATACCCGACTTTCATTCCTGAGTGATGGACCTCATAAGCGTAGAGGAGAAGGAGCTTCTGATCAAGGCGACCAAACTGATGGAGGAGCTACGGGAGTCCATCGAGGTCATAGAGGATAAGGAGACGGTCGAGGATCTTAAAGCTGCACTCGCCGAGGCCGATAGCGGGAACACTAGGCCTCTAAGTGAGCTCGTGAGGGAACTCGACCTTGAAGAAGAGGTTTGAGCTAGAGGTCACGCCACGCTTCTCGAAACTGCTAAAGGCTCTTAGCCGCGACGCCCAGTCGAGGGTGCTGCGTGAGGTGAGGCTTCTAGAAGTGGACCATCATCTTGGTAAGCCGATTCGTGGTGATTTCAAGGGCGTCTACTCGATGCGCGTCGGGGATTATAGGGTCCTATACGAGTTAGCGGCGAGAAGAGTAGTCCTCTTGACGGTGGATCACCGTAGACACGTCTATGGAGAGTACTAGAGAAGTCTACAAACTTTCCTCTCGATCAAGCTATTTGAACTTGGGCACGACCTCGTCGGCGAATAGCTCCGCTTCCTTCTTGAGGTCGTCCCCCATGAAGCGGAGTATGAAGAGGTCGACCCCAGCGTCGATGTATCGCCCTATCTGCTCCGCCACCTGCTCCGGGGTCCCGGCGAGCGGCGGGCGCCTGTCGCCCCCCGCGGCCCCGTATCGGGCCTGCATGTTCGCCGTGTAGCTCTGTAGGCTCATCTCCGCCCCCGCCGCGTCCTCCCCGATGAGGCCGTAGGCGGCCCAGGACCTCCTGATCTCCCGGGGGTCCCTCCCCGCCTTCTCGCAGTGGGCGTCGAGGGCGTCGTTCTTCGCCTTGAAGTCCTCGGGCTTCCCCGTCCAGGCGGCGAAGTTGCTCATGTCGGCGTGGCGCGCCACGGTGCGGAGTGTGAGCTGCTCCCCGCCCCCCGCGATCAATAACGGCGGGTGGGGCCTCTGCTCCGGCTTGGGCGCGTTCCACGCCTTCTCGACGCGGTAGTACCTGCCCTCGAAGCTCGGCGCCTCCTCCGTCCACATCCTCTTTATGATCTCTGCGGCCTCGTCGAGGCGTCTGACGCGCGCCGCGTTGCTCTCGTAGGGGTACCCGTATGCCCTGAACTCGCCCTCGTGCCAGCCGGTGCCAAGCCCCAGGATTAGCCGCCCGCCGCTTATCGAGTCGAGGGTCGCCGCCATCTTCGCCAGCAGCGGCGGGTGCCTGAACGGGTTGCAGAGCACGAGCTGCCCGAGCATGATCCTGCTCGTGTTGGCGAGGAGCGCCGCCGAGGTGGTCCAGCACTCGAACCGGGGGTCGCCCGGGTTCTCGTACATCCCGATAACGTGGTCAGCGACCCAGACGCTGTGATAACCCAGCCTTTCACATTGAAGAACATCGTCCAGAATCGGACTGTAGCCGGGCCTCTCCAGACCTAGGAAGACGCCGAAGTCGACGGAGGGCATGTAGAATAATCCTACCTATGCGATAAGACACTATCTCGACACCCCTCAGGGTTCATAACATTAATGTCAACAAAATTGGTAAGGAAACAATTGTTTGCCCAATGGCGAAGTACAGGACCATCTCCGTAAAAATCCCAATCGATCTAAAGGAGAGAGCCGCCAAACTAGGCGTCGATACCACGAAGGTACTGCGTAGAGCCCTCGAAGAAGAGGTCAAACGTAGGGAGATCGAGGAGATAAACGCTGAACTGGAGCGCCTCAAACCGGTCCTCGACAAGCTTAGCGGTGCGGACGAGGTCGTTTCCATGATCAGGAAGGATCGTGAAAGGGGTTGCCTAGGGATATGAGCCGTTCCATCTCTACGTTATAAAAAAAATTTTCGTTATCTATGGTGGCGTAAGCTGGCGTGGCTACGGGAGCCCGTCCGCCTCGGCCACCCATCCACGATCGCACACCACAGAGCCCCGACGACACCCACGCTTCCGGCGCTGATCAACGTTTTATCCACCCGAACCCCGTCCAATACTATGCCTGAGTTCGGAGTCACACACGAGTCCGCCGACCTGAAGCGGGTCCTCGTCCACCACCCCGGGAGGGAGCTTGAGCTCGCCAACCGCGACCCCGTAGCCCACCACTTCGACTGCGCCGTCGACATAGAGCGGTTCCAGAGGGACCACCGCATGCTCATGGACGCCCTCACCGAGGCGGGCGTCGAGGTTCTGGACGTCGGGACGCTCCTCGCGGGGGACAAGCAGATGCAGGGACTGATAAGGCGGGCGCCGAACCTCGTCTTCGCCCGAGACTCGAGCACCGTGACCGAGGCGGGGGCCATACTCTTCCGCATGGGCCTCCCCAGCCGACGCGCCGAGACGCCCATAATCCGCGCCGCGCACGAGGCCGCGGGCACTCCCATCGCCCACCAGCTCAAGGAGCCCGAGACCTTCGAGGGCGGGGGCTTCGCCCTGCTGGAGGGGCGGGTCGCCGTCGCGGGCCTCTGCGACCGCGCCACGCAGGGAGCCCTCAACGACCTCGGCGACTTCCTCCTCAAGGAGCAGATAGTCGACCAGTTCATCCAGCTCAACATGCCCAAGGGGCTCGTCCACATAGACGGCGAGTTCGCGGAGTTCCCCGGGAAGCGCGCCATCGCCCACCGCGCCTCTCTGGAGGAGAACCCCGCCACGTTCCGCACGCGGACCGAGGCGTGGGACGGCAGCTTCCTGGAGTGGCTCGTGGACGACGACTACGACATCATAGAGATAACCGACCAGGAGTGCAACGACATGGCCGCGAATTTCCTCACGGTGCACAGCGACCTCTGCATCCACTACACGGGCAACCCGAGGGTGATGCAGGAGGTCAGGGAGAGGGGCATCGAGGTGGTCCAGATACCCGGGGACGAGATGAGGAGGGGCTGCGGGGGCATCCACTGCATGACCTGCCCAGTCCTCAGGGTCTAAAAACCAGAAAGCTACGCCTTAAACCTCGAATAGAATAGGGCGCAAGAAAAACCAAAGAAGCACCATTGAAACAGCAAAAAATAGCCAAGGAGAAATCCTGTAGAGAAATCTCGATTCCCCCTTCTCACTTAACAACCTCCACACAAGAACAGACTCGAAAAAAGTCATAACCCCGACGGCGAGAAGCATAGTACCGTTGCTAAGCATTTTCTGCCGAAGCACTTCATACGGAATTATTCGAGGAAGCTTGTTAACCAATGACTCAAACCAGATGCTCTCGTCTATTAGACTAATACTGACAACCGTGATCAATCCAAATAAGAGATAAACGAGAGCTACGACCCTGTGTTGAAGTGGGTCATTCTTCAACCCTCATCCCTCATGGTTAGTCGAACGGGATCGTTGCCCTTTTAGCTTTCCACCCCGGGGGCTTCGTCCCGTCCACGCCCATACCTCCGCCCCTTAGCACTATGTCGTCGGCTGGCTGGAACCTAGTCGCTGTCCCCCAGACTACCTGCCTGAGGTCCGCGGCATCGATGTCCCCGTCGACGCAGATGGTGAGTCCCGGGCCATCAACGGCCTCCCTTAGGACGGCTTTCGCGTCGGAGCCCTCCGCCATCTTCAGGACGCGCAGGCGGGCGTCTCCCAGCGGGTAAGAGACCTCAGCCACGCCGAGGCGACGCAGGTTCGTGCCGGCTTCCACTTTGTGTATCTTCCGGGTTGGGCCAGTGGCGTCGACGATGGCCTTCGACGCTGTGCCTTCGGGGGAGGAGGAGGGGTCGAGCCTGTGGCAGAAGACGCCGCGGAGCATCTCCATCCCAGACCCCAGCGCCATGTCGCACCGCTCCGCCATCGCCCCCAGAGAGGCGCCCAGGTCCCCGACGTCGACGTCCGCTGGGAGGAGCACGACGAGCTTCAGGTAGGGGTCGAGGCCGAGGGCGAGGAGCCCGACCTGCTTCGCGTAGCCGGGGACTGCCCTCGCCGCGGCCTCCATG
>JAUYEB010000119.1 GCA_030691555.1 Candidatus Bathyarchaeota archaeon | reverse complement strand
ACGGCGACCTCTTCTGGGAGGCCCTATCCGACTCACTGCAACGGCAACTCGGCGACGTCGCCTCACGCCTCCTCCTCAGCCAGATACGGGAAGCCGAGGAGGCGCAGATCGACCAGCGGAGGCTCTGGGAGGCCGTCGGCGACCTCCTCGGAGACGGCGCCACGCAGCTGAGGGTCGCCACGCTCAGGAGGCTGAGACACACACTGACGAAGGGGAGCAACGTGGGATGAGGGAGGAACGGGCCCAGACCGGAGTCGCGAACCTCGACGACAACCTCGAGGGGGGCATACCCCGCGGGAACATGGTGCTCATCGCCGGAAACCCCGGCACAGGCAAGACCCTGCTCAGCGGAGAGTTCCTCCACCGCGGAGCCGAGGAGGGGGAGCAGGGCCTCTACGTCTCACTGGCCGAGGGCAGGACCTCATTCCTCGACTACATGAGGAAGGTCGGGAGGGACCTCGAATCCCCCGCACTACCGGGCAGCGTCAACGTCATGGACCTCGTCACCATAAAGGAGCAGGGCATCGAGACCCTCATGGAGGGGATCCTCGACAGGATCGAGGAGCTCCACGTGGAGCGGCTCGTCGTCGACTCCTTCTCCGCCCTCGCGGGCGCGTTCACACAGGCCATAGACGCCAGGGTCGCACTGCACATACTCGGCAAGCTCGTCAAGCGGAGCGGCTGCACCACCCTCCTGGTGACCGAGGTCCCGACGGGGGGCAGCTCCCTCGGGCTCGGGGTGGAGGAGTTCCTCGCCGACGGCATAATACACCTGAGGCGCGAGAACATGGGAGGCGGCGTCCTGAGGAGCCTCGAGGTGACCAAGATGAGGGGGACCGAGATCAGGTCACCGCGCCAGCTCTTCACCCTACACGGCGGCTTCCGCGCCCTCGAACCATTCCGGGAGAAGCCCACCGGCACCGGCCCCCCATTCACCCCCACACCCGACCCACCCGACAGGTTCAGCGCGGGCCACCCCCAGCTGGACCAGATCCTCGGCGGCTTCAGGAGGGGAGACACCGTCCTCATCAGGCTCGGCGACGGGGTGCCGCCCCTCCTCCCCGCCCTCATCCTGGCCCCGATGAGGGCCAACTTCACGGCCGCGGGGAGGGGCGTCATGATGATCCCCCCCCGGAGGCACCGGCTCCGACCGCGTGACCCGGTTCGACGAGAGGCTCGGCGTAACCCCGAGGCTGAGGGACGCCCTGGTCCGCATCGGCGTCTTCACCCAGGAGCCGGAGGCCCCACACGTACTCCGCCTCGACCCCGACGACCCCAAGATGACCCACAGGATCTGGTGCGAGGAGAAGACCCGCCTCGCCTCATCGACGGGGCAGCCCACGCTCAAGATAGTGTACCTGGACGGCCTCGACTACCTCTGGCCGAGGGACCAGGCGCGCCGCGTCCTCGACGCCGAGTCCGCGCAGACCAAGAACGAGGGGAGCCTCCTGCTCCTCCTCTCACACCCCGGCTCCGAGGAGCTGGAGAGGAACGCCTCAAACCTCTCAAACGCCCAGATCGAGGTACGCAGCGAGCAGGGGGTCTTCCTCCTGCAGGGCCTCCAGCCGAGAACACAGCTCCACGCCGCCGAGATGGACCCGGAGGCCGGGTACCCGCGGCTGACACTCACGCCCATGCAGTGAGCGCCGTGGAAGACGCGCCTACTTCAGCAGGGCCGCGATCTGCTCGTCCGTCGCCCCCTTCTCGATGGCGATCTTCTCCTCTAGGGGCTTCAGGTGGTTGACGTTCACGCGCCTGCGGCGGACGCCCGAGACCTGCTTCGGACCCGTCACGAGGGCGAAGTTCTTATCCATGAGGTCGACGACGACGCAGCGCTTCCCCGCGTCCCTACCCGAGGTCTTGACGCAGACCCTCCCGACTTCGAATGCTGGCACAAGGCTCACCTTTCGCCCATGTATGCTTCGACCACGTTCTTAAGGATATTCGCGACGCCCTCCGCGTCGGCAAGCGCCGTGTTTAGGACCACGTCGTATATGGAGAGGTCCGAGACGTCGAAGCCGTAGTAGCGGCGGAACCTCTCCGCCTCCGCCCCCTCCCTCAGCCTCGTCTCCCTCTCGACCTCGTCGACGCCCCGCCCCTCCCTATCGGCGATGCGCTTCACCCTCACGTCTAGCGGGGCGGTGAGGTAGATTCGGATGTCTGGTTTTTCGGCGACCCACCCAGAGAGGGTCGCGTCCAGAACAACTCCCCCCTTGCGCGTCTCCTGCTTGGCGCGGTCGTCGAGGAACCTGTCGAAGGAGGCGTCCCCCGCAGCGATTCGGGTCATCTCCTCGAGGGAGACGCCGAGCTGCGTCGCCCTCTCCCTGAAGAGGGTCCCAGAAGAGACATAACGTAACCCGAATCGTTCGGCGAGCCGCGTGGACTGTGTGGTCCTGCCTGAGCCGTGTGGCCCAGCGACGGTTATGACCAGCCCCCGCCTACTCATCCTTGATCGACCTCTCCTCCGGGTCGATCTCGAAGGTGAGGCCAAGCACTCGGCTGACGAGGACGCTCGAGGCGAAGCTGCAGAGCAGGTACCAGTTCGCGACACTGAGCTCCCTCGGGATGAACGGCATGTCGAAGGGGAAGTAGGCTATTATGATGTTCCCGAAGAAGCTGCCGAGGAGCTGCCAGATGAGCAGGAACGGTATCATGAAGAAGAGGCTGATCTTGAGCCTGTCCATGCTCATCTTGCTCTGCTGGCCCATGACCTCCTGCTGCTTCTTCTGGGCCTTGTCGATCGCCCTCTGGTTCCCCGTCTTGGCGGCCTCCATCATCTGGTGCTGGACCCTGGCGCTGTCCAGCATCATCTTCCTGTACGCCTTCAGGTCCATCATCTTCACGTTGATGAGGCTCGTTACGAGCCCCAGCCCGACCGCGATGGCGAGTATGGCGTAGGTCGCCGCTGGTGGCGTCCTGAGGAAGTCGAACTCTAGGGCGACGAGGGCGGATAGCATGCCTGATCCTTACCCGCCTATCTGCGTGTGGGGGATAAAAAGGGTTCTCATTCCGCGACGAGCTGGCAGAGCTTACGCCAGCTGAGGCAGATCGTCTTCGGGTGGGCCGCCTTCGCCTCGTCGAGCCTCCCCACGACCGTGTTCACCGGCGCCTTGAGCGCCTCCTGGGGGTTCGAGTAGGCTAGGTCGCTGGTCCTCTTTACGACCTCTATGAAGTCGTCGAGGGCCTCGACGGGCTCTGTCTCCGTCGGCTCGACCATGAGCGCCTCGGGGACGATGAGCGGGAAGTAGATGGTCGGCGCATGGAGCCCGCTGTCGAGCAGGTTCTTGGCGATGTTCAGCGACCTGACGGTGGTCTCCTCGCTCATCTTCGCGGCGCTGAGGACTGCCTCGTGCATCCTAGGAGTCTCCGGCGCGAAGGGGAGGCTGAGGCCCCTAGTGTTTCTCAGCTTCCTGGCGATGTAGTTAGCGTTGAGGACGCTGAGCTCCGACGCCTCCCTGAGGCCCCGCGGACCCATGGTGAGCATGTAGGTGTAGGCCTTGAGCATGACGTTGACGTTGCCGTAGTAGCCGTGGACCTTGCCTATGCTCTTCGGCTTGTCGTAGCTGAGGGCGTACTTGCCGTCCTTGTGGGTGATGTCGGGGACGGGGAGGTACTTGGCGAGGATAGCTTTGCATCCCACTGGCCCGCTGCCGGGGCCTCCTCCTCCGTGGGGGGTGCTGAAGGTCTTGTGCAGGTTGACGTGGACGACGTCGAAGCCCATGTCGCCTGGGCGGCACTTGCCCATGATGGCGTTGAGGTTCGCGCCGTCGTAGTACATGAGGCCGCCCGCCTTGTGCACTATCTCGGCGATCTCCGCAATCTGGTGGTCGAAGAGGCCGAGGGTGTTGGGGTTCGTGAGCATGAGCCCAGCAGTCTGTGGGCCGACGACCGCCCTGAGTGCCTCGAGGTTGACGCAGCCGTCGGGGCCGCTGGGGACCTCGACTATCTTGAAGCCCGCCATCGCGGCCGAGGCGGGGTTGGTGCCGTGGGCGCTGTCGGGGACTATTATCTCGGTGCGCTGGGCGAGCTCCCCGCGGTCCATGTGGTAGGCGCGTATGAGCATGATGCCCGTCCACTCGCCGTGGGCCCCCGCCGCGGGTTGGAGCGTGGCGTCGTCCATCCCAGTGACGGAGAGGTAGCCCTGCTTGAACCTGTAGAGGAACTCGAGGACGCCCTGGACCGTGGACGGGTCCTGGTCTGGGTGCGCCCCGGTTAGGCTCGGGTGGCCGGCGAGCACCTCGTTTATGACGGGGTTGTACTTCATGGTGCAGCTGCCGAGGGGGTAGATGAGGCCGCTGTTTACGCCGTAGTTCATCTGGCTCAGGTGGATGTAGTGGCGCAGGACCTCCATCTCGCTCATCTCCGGGAGCCCAGGGGGCGTCTCACGGGCTATGCCCTGGGGGACGAGATGCTCGACGTTTACGTCGTCCCTTATCTCCTCCTCCACCTCGGGGGGGTGGAAGCCGTATCTGCCCTCGTGGCTGAGCTCGAAGATGAGGGGCTCGTCCCAGTCCGCCTGCCTGAACTTGCGCACGGTCATCACTGGGTCGCCTCCTTCAACGCGGCCACGAGGCCATCTATGTCCTTCTTGGTGTGCATCTCGGTGACGCAGAAGAGGGCGGACTCGCCGAGCTCTGGGAACTCCGGCTTGAGGGGCTTGCCCCCCTGGTAGCCGTGGGCGAGTAGCACCTTGTTGACCTCCGCCGCCCTCTTCTTCGCGTACCTGACGGTGAACTCCTTGAAGTGGTAGGAGTTGAAGATGGGCGCCTTGACGCCGTCGAGGTCGTTTATCCTCCTGATGGCGTAGTGTGCCCTGCTGGTGCAGGTCTCGGCGAGGTCCCTGAGGCCGTTGGGGCCGAGTAGGCTCAGGTAGACGGCGCTGGCGACGCTGCAGAGGGCCTCGTTGCTGCAGATGTTGCTTGTGGCCTTCTCGCGGCGTATGTGCTGCTCACGGGTCTGTAGTGTCATGACGTAGGCGCGGCGCTTGTCGGCGATGGTCTCGGTGACGCCGATGATGCGGCCCGGCATCTGGCGGATTATGGCGTTGTCGTGGTTGCAGGCGAATATTCCGAGGAGGGGGCCTCCGTAGCTCATGTGGTTGCCGAGGGGCTGCCCCTCGCCGACGACGACGTCGGCCCCGTAGCTGCCCGGAGCCTTGAGCAGGCCTAGGCTTATGGCGTCGACGCCGGCGATGTAGATGGCCTTCTTCTCGTGGGCTATCTCGCCGATGGCCTCGACGTTCTCCTCGGCGAAGCCGAGGTAGCTGGGCGTCTCGACGTAGACCGCCGCCGTCTTCTCGTTGACCCTTGCCTTGAGGTCCTCTAGCTCCATCTGGCCGGTCTCCTCGTCGTAGTCGACCTTCTCGACGTGCATGCCGGCGGGGCCGGTGTAGGTCTTGAGGACGGCGAGGCGCGCCGGGCTGATGAAGCTGGGGACGAGTATCGTGTCCCGGTGGCTGAGCCTGCTGGCGAGGAGCGCGGCCTCTCCGAGGGCGCTGCTCCAGTCGTACATGCTCGCGTTGGCGACGGCCATGTCGACTAGCTCGCAGATGAGGCTCTGGTACTCGAAGATGCTCTGGAGTATGCCCTGGCTTATCTCGGGCTGGTAGGGGGTGTAGCTTGTGAGGAACTCGGCGCGGTGGACGACCTCGTCTACGACGCTCGGGACGTAGTGGGGCCAGACGCCTCCGCCGAGGAAGGGCGCGCATTTGAGGTGCGTGTTCCTCTCCAGTGTTTCCGAGACGAGCTTCTTGACCTCCTGCTCCGTGTAGGGGCCGGGGACGTCTAGTTCTCCTCTGAACCTGAGCTTCTCGGGGATGTTGGCGTAGAGGTCGTCTATCGACGAGACGCCGATCTCCTCGAGCATCTTCTCCTTGATCTCTGGGACGCTGTTTGGTAGGTATGGGTGGGCTCTGCTCATGCTTTTGCCTCCATAGATGGGTTCTTGTTGGTGGTTCGGGGATTTAACCGCTTACTCGGTGTGTGTGCGTGAGGGGGGGAGGGGGGTACCTTCGCCGCCGCCGCGTTTCCGTTTATTCTGGTCGATTTTTCTGTTTGGTGTCTTTTTCCGGGTTGT
>JAUYEB010000087.1 GCA_030691555.1 Candidatus Bathyarchaeota archaeon | reverse complement strand
TTTTTAGCAACTGTTAACCACGCCCTCCAAATTTAAAGGTTTAGCCGAGGCGTTCTCATCCCACCGCGGCCCGATAACGCGGGTGGGGGCGGGGTTGGCCGAGTCCGACGGCTGGGAGAGCCTCTCCGTGTGGCCGCCTCGGTCAGGTGTAGTGGCTACTCGCGCTTCTCGGCGGCGTACATCTCGACGTAGCCGCAGAGCGTGCACCTGAGCCCCTTGATCCTGAGGGTCTTAGTCTCGTCGCTCTTGAGGATGAAGCCGGTCCTCTTCCCCGTCTTCTCCTCCCAGTAGGGTTTGCTCGTCGAGCTCTGGTAGACGGCCGGGAGGGGGCTGTTGGGTATCCCGGTCATGTAGGCGTTCATCTGGTTCGGCATCACGGTGTCGCTGTCGAACCTTATCTCCCCCTCGGTCATCTCCCCGCCGCACTTCGGGCATTTTTTATCCATTGAGTCACCTTTTCAGATACTTCTTCGGCAGCTTTGCCACGACCGTGTATAGCGGGTCTACTATTTGGGCTATCCGGGCCTTCCCCGCTATGCTTAGGAACATGTAGGCGTCGTCCCTGGCCCAGCCGTGGTCGGCGACCATCCAGTTGACGAGTTCCCTGTAGGCGAGCCGCGCCGCGTCTTCGAGTGGCTTGGCGCTGCAGACGGTCATGATCTCGTCGGGGGACTCGACCCTGGGCCAGGCGATGGCGTGGCCCTTCTTCACGCCGAACCTGAGCTTGACGACCGCGGGGACCTCGATGGCTGACCCGCCGACCTCGCCGTCTCCCTGCACGGCGTGGACGTCGCCCAACCCGAAGAGGGCCCCGGGCTGGTTGACGGGGAGGAGGAGGGTGTTGCCGGGGCGGATGTCGGGGCAGTCCATGTTGCCGCCGTGGGGGCCGGGGGTGAGGGTGTTTATCGCCTCGTAGACGGGGGAGTTGCCGATTGTGCCGATGAAGGGGTCGGCGGGGACCTCGACGACGCGCCCCCCATCCGTCTTGTAGAGGACCTTCCCCGCCTTGATCTCGCTGATCTTCGTGCGGGGGGTCATGAGGTTGAGCCAGCCCTCGAGGCTGCCGAAGCCGGGGCTTATGGTGGTGGCGCCGTGGTCGGGGAGGTCGATGCCGAGTATCTCGACGGTGAGGGTGTCGCCGGGCTCGGCTCCCTCGACGTGTATGGGGCCGGTTATGGGGTTGACGGGGACCCTGACCCCCTTATCCAGTGCCTGTTTGCGCGTCTGCCCCTCCGTGACGCATCCCCCGAAGGCGTCCCACGTCTCTATCTCTATGACTTCGCCCTGCTTTACGCGGGCGATGGGCTTGTTGAACGGGCTCAGTGTGGACGTCCCGGAGGGTGAGAGCCCCTCGAAGGGCACCTTGGGTATCCTCGTGACCATAGAATCAATTCTAGAGGCGCCTATGCGCCTTTAAATGGTTGCCACGCATTCGGGGCCTCGATATAGGAAGGATTAAATGCTGGATATATTGTTCCTTTCATAGCAGTTCAAGGAATAGGTGATTTAGAATGGAGTACATGTACGCCGCAATGCTTCTCCACAGCGCTAAGAAGCCCATCACAGAGGAGGCGGTCACCGCCATACTCTCCGCCGCCGGTGTAGCCGCCGACGGCGTACGCGTCAAGGCACTCGTCGCCGCCCTCGCGGAGGTCAACATCGACGAGGCGCTCAAGGCGCCGGTCTTCGCAGCCGCCGCAGCCCCAGCCGCCGCCCCGGCAGCCGAGGCCAAGGAGGAGAAGAAGGCAGCCGCAAAGCCAAAGGTCGAGGAGAAGAAGGAAGAGGACCTCCAGGGTCTGGGCGCCCTCTTCGGTTAACCTCCCGACCCTCTTCTATCCACGTTCAGTTTCTAGTTTCACGATTATCCGCGTTCTCCGGTCACATGTAGCCGCGGGTGGCGGGCGTTGAATCCAATAAAGGTTTTTCAGGGGAGCCCAGTCCATTCTCATGTAATGCTCACCTCCGACGAGATTCGCAGCCGGTTCCTCGCCTACTATAAACAGAAGGGGCATGTCGAGATCCCGTCTGCTTCCCTGTTGCCTGAGGGCGATGTAACGACACTCTTCACGGGGTCGGGCATGCAGCCGTTGATCAAGTACCTGCTCGGCGAGCCCCACCCCAGCGGGACGCGCATCGTTGACTCGCAGAAGTGCTTCAGGTCGGAGGACATAGACGAGGTGGGGGACAACAGGCACACCACCTTCTTCGAGATGCTTGGCAACTGGTCGCTGGGCGACTACTTCAAGGCGGAGCAGCTACCTTGGGTCTTCGAGTTCTTGACCAAGGAGCTTGGGGTAGACCCGAAGCGGCTCTACGTCACGGTCTTCGCGGGGGAGCCGAGGTACAACATCCCGATGGATGATGAGTCCGTTGCGATCTGGAAGCGGCTCTTCGAGGGCGCGGGGATGGACGCGAAGGCGGTCCACATAGGCGAACCTGAGAGAGGCGGCGAGGTGGGGATGCAGGGCGGACGGATATTCTACTACAGCTCTAAGAAGAACTGGTGGAGCCGCGCGGGTCCGCCGGAGAAGATGCCGGCCAGGGAGCCGGGTGGCCCGGACTCGGAGATATTCTACGACTTCGGCACCCCCCACGACGAGAGGTATGGGCACCACTGCCACCCCAACTGCGAGTGTGGCAGGTTCATGGAGATCGGCAACTCGGTCTTCATGGAGTACACGAAGACCGAGGACGGCAGGTTCGAGAGGCTGCCACAGAGGAACGTGGACTTCGGCGGCGGGTTGGAGAGGATCAGCGCGGCGGTCACCGGGAACTCGGACATGTTCCAGATCGACACGCTAAAGCGCATCATCGACGCGCTCCCGGGGGGCGCCGAGGCGATGCGCTCGAAGAGGATCATAGCGGACCACGTCCGCGCCGCGGCCTTCCTCATCACCGACGGCGTCGAGCCCTCGAACAAGGACCGGGGCTACATGCTCCGCAAGCTCCTGAGGAGGTCGATAGTCCACGCGAGCATGCTTGAGCCCAGCGTAGAGGGCACGAACAACCTGAGCGCCAGCTCCGGGGAGACGCTTGAGAGGCTCTTCGGGATCGTTTGCGACGAGTACGTCGGGACGTATGCCCTCGACAGGGAGAAGATATTGGCGGTGTTCCGGGGCGAGAACCAGAAGTTCCGCAACACCTTCGTCAACGGCATGCGCAGGCTTGAGCGCCTGGAGACCGTCGACGTGGACACCGCCTTCACTCTCTACGAGAGCTTCGGGCTCCCCTATGAGGTGATAAAGGAGTTCGGCGGTGTTAAGGCGGCTTCGCTCACTCGTGAGGCGTTCGAGGAGAGGCTGGAGAAGCACCGCCAGCTGAGCCGCGCGGGGGCGGAGAAGAAGTTCGGCGGGCACGGGCTCATCCTCGACACGGGTGAGCTGAAGGCGAAGGACCAGGCGGAGATGGAGAGGGTGACGCGCCTTCACACCGCGACGCACCTGCTCCACGCCGCTCTCAGGGAGGTCCTAGGGGGCGAGGTGAAGCAGTCGGGCTCGGACATCACCCCCGAGCGGCTGCGCTTCGACTTCTCCTTCCCCCGGAAGCTGACGGACGAGGAGATCAGGAAGGTCGAGGAGATAGCCAACCGGATCGTGGAGCAGGACCTCAGGGTGGAGTGCCGCGAGATGCCCAGGGGCGAGGCGGAGAAGACCGGGGCGCTCTTCTTCTTCAAGGCGAAGTACGGGGACAGGGTCAAGGTCTACTATACAG
>JAUYEB010000063.1 GCA_030691555.1 Candidatus Bathyarchaeota archaeon | reverse complement strand
AAGCGCGTCGCCACGGTCCTCCCCGACCACAGGGACAGGTACCTCAGCGAGAAGAAGTACACCACCTAACTCCTCCCACCACGTACCATCTCGACTATCTTAGAGTTCGTGACCTCAAGCACGAAGTCCTCGACCCTTATCATCTTCACCGGCCTCTTCGAGTGGGTGTCCGTCTCGTCGTGGACCGAGATCAGGTTCAGCTTCTCCATCTCCACCACCCTGTTCTGCACGGTTGTGTAGGGTATCCCGTTGTCGGCGGCTATCTGGGTGAGGTTCTTCTTGCCGTCGGTCAGGTCCGCCAGGATCTCCCAGGTGTACTTCTTCGACAGCACCCTCAGCTTGGCCTTCAGCTGCTTCGGGTCGTCCCCCCCGAATATCTGCCTCTGCGGCCTCCTCTCCGGCGGCTTGGGGCGGCTATCCCCGATGATCAGAGTTCTGCCAGACATCGGATTAAGTAAGTTTCCAGTGAATAAAAAAGTTGAGTACTCACGGCCTCATCTTGGCGAGACGGCGCCCCGCCTTCTCTAGCATCTCAAGCTTGTGCTCCTTGGAGGCCTGGGTCACGGTGACCAGGTCGAAGATGGTGAAGCCGACGCGCCTGAGGTAGTCCTCCAGGTGTAGGAGGCACTTGACGCAGCCGTTGCCGGTGCCGCCCGCGGAGGCTATCCCGATGGCGATCCTGCCGTTTAGGGTCTTGAACTCCCCCTTCACCTCGCATCGGCGGAGCCTGTCGAGGAATATCTTCGCCGTCTCGCTCAGGTCCCCCCAGTAGACGGGGGTCGCGAAAACCGTGGCGTCCGCCGAGTGGATCTTGTCCCTAAGGGGCTGGAACTCGTCGTCGATGACGCACGTCCCCTCCCTGCGGCACTTCCCCCAGCCCCCCTCGCAGGCCAGGCAGGGCTTGATGTCGAGCTCGTTCAGGTTGACGATCTCGACCGTGGCGCCCTCCTCGCTCGCCCCCCTGAGGACGGCCTTCGCCGTCCTCGCCGTCAGGCCGTCGGCGTTGGGGCTGGACTGTATCCCTAGTACCTTCATGAGTTACACCTACTCGGGTGAAGCGGCTCTGGTAGCTTTAAATCTCACCGTCGCCACCGAAAGGTACACTTATATAATGGTTCTATGTTTGAACTATAAATCTCGGTGAACGAAAAATGGGGGACTCCTCGGCGCGCGCGAAGATGGACCAGATGCTCGACGACATCTTCAACGTCGTCCCCCTCTTCCACCGCACCCTCCTGAAGCCCGGAAGCTCGATTCACAACCCGATGAGCTCCGACTTCAAGGTCATGGGGATACTCATGAGGCACGGCCCCCTGCCGATGTCTCGGATAGGCCACTGGCTGGGGATATCCAAGCCCAACATGACGGCCATCATAGACAAACTCGTCTCGGACGGGCGCGTCGAGAGGCGGCAGGACCCGAAGGATCGCCGCGTCGTAGAGGTCAGCCTCACGGCGGAGGGGAAGAGGCACATGCAGGAATGCCTGAAGGCGGCCCGGGAGCAGATAAAGGCGAGGCTCTCCACCCTCTCCCCGGAGGAGACGGACTCCCTATACACGTCCCTCGAGAACATCCGGGTGATACTATCCAAGCTCAACGAAGTGAAGAGGCAGTGAACGCGTTAGAATCGACTCAGTTGGACTCGAATCGGAGGCACATCCTTGGCTAACCCCCTGATCCGCATGCTATCCTACCTCAGACCCTACTGGAAGCCGGCGGCGCTGTCGATAGCGATGCTGACGGTGTCCGTCTTCGCGGAGCTCCAGATACCGAGGCTCCTCCAGAGCATAATAGACACCGGGATACCCGGCAAGGACCTCTACCTCATCGGCTTCACGGCCGTCCTGATGGTCGTCATAGCCTTCATTGACGCGGGGATGAGCATAGGCAACACGTTCCTCTCCGTCCGCGCGGCGCAGGGCTTCGCCGCCGACCTACGCAGCGCCATATTCCGGAGGATACAGAGCTTCAGCTTCGGAAACCTCGACAAGTTCCAGACCGGCCAGCTCATCATCCGGCTGACGAGCGACATCAACATAGTCCAGATGATGGTCATGATGGGGCTCAGGATGTTCGTCAGGGCCCCCCTCATGCTCGTGGGTAGCATCCTCCTAATGTTCAGCATAAACTCGGAGCTGGCCGGGATAGTACTCCTCATACTGCCCCTGACGCTTGTGCTAACGGGGCTCTTCGTCTGGAAGGGGCAGCCCATGTTCACCCAGGTCCAGACGAAGCTGGACAGGCTGAACTCGGTCCTCCAGGAGAACCTCTCAGGTGTGCGCGTCGTGAAGGCGTTCGTCCGCCAGAGGCACGAGGCCGAGAGGTTCGAGGCGGCCAACGTCGACCTCATGAACCAGGCGATGAGGGTCAACCGCTTCATGATGTTCCTCATGCCCGCGATGTTCGTCCTCATCAACCTGGGCGTGCTCAGCGTCCTCTACTTCGGCGGCCTCCAGGCCATACAGGGGCGCTTCACCGTCGGCGAGATACTCGCCTTCTCCAACTACCTCCTCTCAAGCATGTTCCCCCTCATCTTCCTCTCCATAATGGCGAGCCAGTCCTCAGCGGCCGTCGCCTCGGGGAACAGGATATACGAGGTGCTCGACTCGACCCCGATGGTGCAGAACAAGCCCGACGCCAAGCCCCTCGGCGACGTCGCGGGGCGGGTGGCCTTCGAGGACGTCTGCTTCAGCTACGGGCAGGACTGCGGCGAGCCCGTGCTAAACAACGTCAGCTTCGCGGCCGAGCCGGGGCAGGTCGTCGCCCTCCTCGGCGCCACGGGGAGCGGCAAGTCGACTCTCATCAACCTGATCCCCCGGTTCTACGACGTGAACTCTGGCAGGGTCACGGTCGACGGCGTCGACGTCCGCGACGTCACCATCGAGTCCCTCCGCACACACGTCGGCATCGCCCTCCAGGAGCCCATCCTGTTCAGCGGCACCATCCGCGACAACATAAGGTACGGTAAGCCCGACGCCTCCAACGAGGAGGTCGTCGAGGCCGCGAAGGCTGCGCAGGCGCACGACTTCATCACCGGCTTCCCCGCCGGCTACGACACAGAGGTCGGGCAGCGCGGCGTCGGCCTCAGCGGGGGCCAGAAGCAGCGCATAAGCATAGCGCGCGCCATACTCGTCAAGCCAAAGATACTCATCCTCGACGACTCCACCAGCAGCGTCGACGTAGAGACCGAGGCCCTCATCCAGCAGGCCCTGGAGACCGTCATGAAGGGGCGCACCAGCTTCATCATCGCGCAGCGCATAAGCAGCGTCCTAAAGGCGGACAAGATACTCGTCCTCGACCGCGGCAGGATAGCCGCAGAGGGCCACCACAGGGAGCTGATGGAGACAAGCCCGATATACAGGGAGATATACGACTCCCAGCTCGGCGGAGGCATCCGGCTATGAGCGGCCACGGACCCATGGGCGGGGGGCCGCGCGGCCCCGGAGGCGGAGGCCCAGGCGCCGGCATGGCGAGGGGCATAGAGCGCGCCAAGAAGCCCCGCGAGACGATAGCCCGACTCGCCGGCTACCTGGCCGCCTTCAAGCTCCAGCTCGTGCTCGTCGTCGTGAGCATAGTCGCGGCGGGGATACTCCAGCTGCTCGGCCCCTACCTCATAGGTGTCACAATCGACCAGTACATCCTCAAGGGGGACGTTGCGGGGCTCACGCGCATGACCCTCCTACTCCTCGGCGTCTACCTCGGCAGCTGGGCCATGCAGGCGATCCAGGGCTGGATAATGGCGACGATAAGCCAGCGCGCCCTCCGCCAGATACGCAAGGACCTCTTCGAGCACATGCAGACGCTCAGCCTCGGCTTCTTCGACAAGAGGAGCCAGGGGGACCTGATGAGCAGGCTCACGAACGACATCGACGCCATAAACCAGGCGCTTACCATGAACGTCACCCAGATAGTCAGCAGCGTCCTAAGCCTCGTCGGCATACTGGTGGCGATGTTCGCGCTGAACCTCTGGCTCGCCCTGGGGAACCTCGTCGTCGTCCCCTTCATGCTGCTCGTCACCCTCGTCATCGGTAAGAGGACGATGAGCGGCTTCCGCGGCCTCCAGTTCTCTATCGGCCGCCTCAACGGGACGATGGAGGAGATAATAAGCGGCGAGCGGGTCGTCCAGGCCTTCAGCAGGCAGGACGCGATACTCGCGGACTTCGACAGGGACAACGAGGCCTACAGGAAGGCCGCGACGAAGGCGATGAGCTGGGGCTTCATAATCATGCCCCTCGTAAACGTGATGAGCTACATCGGGATAGCCGTCGTCTCCGGCCTCGGTGGTTGGCTCGTGGTCACGGGGGCCATCACCGTCGGGCTCGTCGCCGCCTTCATCAACTACGCGCGCAACTTCGTCCAGCCCCTCCGCCAGCTCGCCGACCTATACAACAGCATACAGACGGCCCTCGCCGGCGCGGAGCGCGTCTTCGAGATCATAGACACGGAGCCCGAGATCAACGACAAGCCCGACGCGAAGCCCATCAACGAGATACGGGGCGACGTCGCCTTCGAGGGCGTGGACTTCAGCTACGACGGCAAGACGCCGATCCTCAGGGAGGTGAGCTTCCACGCCAGGCCGGGGGAGATCGTCGCCCTCGTCGGGCCGACCGGCGCCGGGAAGACGACCATGATCAACATACTCAGCAGGTTCTACGACATACAGGGCGGCGTTATACGGATCGACGGGACGGACATCAGGGACGTGACCCGCGAGAGCCTGCGCAGGCAGATCGGGACGGTGCTTCAGGACAACTTCCTCTTCGCCGACACCGTGGTGGAGAACATAAGGTACGGGAACCTCGAGGCCACCGACGAGGACTGCGTCGCCGCGGCGAGGCTGGCGAACGCTGACCAGTTCATCGCCCGCCTCCCCAGCGGGTACAAGACGATGCTCACGGAGCGGGGCAGCAACCTGAGCCAGGGGCAGCGCCAGCTCATCGCCATAGCGCGCGCCGTCGTCGCCGACCCC
>JAUYEB010000268.1 GCA_030691555.1 Candidatus Bathyarchaeota archaeon | reverse complement strand
ATGCCCTCACCATTCCTTCATGTGCGTTTTAAGGTATGGCACGAGGCCGCCCTCGTTGAGTAGCTGGACCATGAAGTCCGGGAGGGGCTTGATCTTCAGCCTCTCGCCGTTGACCGTGATGGCGCCGGCGGCGGTGTCGATCTCTATCTCGTCCCCCGTCTTCGCCCTCTTGGAGATGCCGGGGCACTCGATGGCGGCGAGGCCGACGTTGAAGGAGTTCCTGTAGAAGATGCGTGCGAAGCTCTCGGCGACGACGGCGCCGACGCCAGAGTGCTTCAGGGCTAGTGGGGCGTGCTCCCGGCTGGAGCCGAGGCCCATGTTCTTGCCCCCGACTACGATGTCGCCCTTCTGGACCTTCTTGGCGAAGGTTGTGTCGATGCCCTCCATGGCGTGCTTTGCAAGCTCCTTCGGGTCCGTCAGCTCCAGGTACTTCCCAGGGAGCATGAAGTCGGTGTTTATGTTGTCGCCGTAGTTCCAAGCCTTGCCCTTTATCTTCATTGTTTGACCTCCCGTGGGTCGCTGATGACGCCGGTAAGCGCCGACGCGGCGGCGGTCGCGGGCGAGGACAGGTAGACGAATCCCTCGGTGCTCCCCTGACGCCCCTTGAAGTTTCTATTGCTGGTGGAGAGGCTGACCTCGCCTGGGGCGATGACGCCGTTGTTGCCTCCGAAGCAGGCGCCGCAGCTCGGGTTGCAGACGACGCCCCCCGCGTCCATTAGGACCTTGATTATCCCCTTGGCGTTGGCGGCGTCGTATACCTCGAAGCTTGAGGGCGTCACCATGAGGCGGACGTCCCTGCTGATCCGCTTCCCCTTTAGTATCTTGGCGGCCTCCTCGAGGTCCTCGACCCTGCCGTTCGTGCAGGAGCCTATGAAGACCTGGTCGACCTTCGTGCCGGCGACCTCCGTGACCGGCTTGACGTTGTCGACGGCGTGGGGGCACGCGACCTGCGGCTCCAGCGCCGAGGCGTCGATGTCGAGCCTCTTCGCGTACTCTGCGCCGGGGTCGGACTTTATTATCTTGTACCTGTTCCTGACGCGGTCCCTGAGGAAGGCGTCCGTTGTCCTGTCGGGCTCGACTATGCCTGTCTTTCCACCCATCTCGATGGCCATGTTGCAGAGGGTCATCCTCCCTGCCATGCTCATGGAGCGGATGGTCTCGCCGCCGAACTCGATCGCCATGTAGGTGGCGCCGTCGGCGCCGATCTCCTTCGCCGTCTTTAGGACAACGTCCTTCGGCGCGACCCACTCTGGGAGTGCCCCGTCCACCTCGACGCGTATCGTCTCGGGGACCTTGAACCAGAGCTTCCCAGTGGCGAGGGCCGCGCCCATGTCGGTGGAGCCTACCCCGGTGGCGAAGGCGCCGAACGCGCCGTGTGTGCAGGTGTGGCTATCCGCGCCGACTAGGACCATGCCGGGCCAGACGTGCCCCTTCTCGGGGAGCACCTGGTGGCAGACCCCCGCGTTTATGTCGTAGAAGAACCTGAACCCCTCGTCCCGCGCTATCTCGCGGCACTGCTTGTGGAGGGTCGCGTTCTGGACGTTCGTCGCCGGGGCTATGTGGTCGTTCATGAAGACGACCCTCGTCTTGTCCCAGACGCGCTTGACGCCCATCTCCTTCATGGCGTTGTAGGCGAGGACGGCGGTGAGGTCGGGGGCCATTGCTATGTCTATCTTCGCCTTGACTATCTCGCCTGGCTCGACGCTCTTCAGCCCAGCGTGCTCGGCGAGTATCTTCTGGCTAACGGTCTGGCTCATTTTTCGTCCTCAGTCTCCATGAGCCTGTTCATGCCCTTGAGTATGGCCTCGACGCTCGCCATGACGGTGTCGCCGTTTACGCTGCTCGCGGTGACGTGGCGCCCGTTGCGGCGCATGCTGACGGTGACGTCGGCGACGGCGTTCGTCCCGCCGGTGATCGCCTTCATGTTGAACTTCTCGAGGCTCATGTCGCGGAAGCCCTTCTCGACGTTCGTGAGGGCCTTGACCGCCGCATCGATGGGTCCGTTGCCTATCGCGGCGCCGGCGTACTCCTTGCCGTCGACGATGAGGATGACCGAGGCGGTGGGCGTGATCGTGTTACCCGTCACAACGACCAGCTCCTTGAGCTTGACCCGCTCCTCGCCCTTGATGTTCATGATGTTCTTCGTGATGGCGTAGAGGTCCGTGTCCGTGACGCTCTTCCCGGAGTCACCCAGCGCCTTCACAGCCTCGGCTATCAGCTTCAGCTGGTCCTTGCTGGGGTGGAAGCCCATGCCCTCGACCATGCTGCCGATGCCGTGGCGCCCCGCGTGCTTACCCGCGACGATGCGGCGCTTCTTGCCCACGAACTCGGGGCTCAGTATCTCGTAGTTGCCGCTGTGGGCGAGGAGGCCGTGGACGTGGATGCCGGACTCGTGGGCGAAGGCGTTATCTCCCACGATGGGCGTCGTCGGCGGGAGGTAGATGCCGCTGTAGTGCTGGATCATCTCGGAGACCTCGGCGATCTTGCCGAAGTTGATGCCGGTGGGTATCTTATACTGGGCCTCCAAGCAGACGGCGACCTGCTCCAGGCTAGCGTTCCCCGCGCGCTCACCCAGCCCGTTGATGGTGACGTGCGCCTGCTCGGCACCCGCCTCGATCGCGGCCAGTGTGTTAGCGACGGCCTGACCCAGATCGTTGTGGGCGTGGGCGCTCAGAGGCGTCTTCACGTGCTTCTTCAGCTCGCTGAAGAACTCGAAGGTCATGCGGGGCGTCATGACGCCGACGGTGTCGGGGATGTTCAACATCTCCGCCCCCGCGTCCTCCGCGGCCTTGCACACCTCGATGAGGTAGTCCATGTCGGTGCGCGTCGCGTCCTGGGGGCTGTACTCCACGCGGAGCCCGTGGTCGCGCGCGTACTCGATGCCCTCTACGCTCTGCCTGAGGACCTCCTCCCGGGTGGTCTTCATCATCGTCTTGATGTGGAGGTCGCTTGTGCTGATGAAGATGTGAATGTAGGGGACGTCGCACCAGAGTGCCTTGTCGATGTCCTCCTTGATTGGTCTGGCGAGGGTCGTGATTATGCTGCTCAGGCCGAGCTTCACGATCTTCTTCGTCGCCTCCGCCTCGCCCTCGCTTGAGATGGCGAAGCTCGCCTCTATCTTGGGGACCCCCAGCTCGTCGAGCTTGCGGGCGATCTCTATCTTCTCGTCGTTCGTGTACGTCACGCCGGGGGTCTGCTCGCCGTCCCTCATCGACGTGTCGAATATGATCACCCTCTTCGGGGGGTGTATCGGGCTCCTGGCCTTGAACTGGCTCAGGTAGAACTCGTTGCTTGGCATCCAACCACCGGCTCCTAGGTTTGTGATATGAGCCGAGGCTGCGTTAATAAGCGGAATGAGCAACGAGGGTTGCGCATCCCACACCCTTTTATCGGGCCTCGACCCGCGATTCCCTGAATTGCAGTACCACGTCGTCCTCACCGAGAGGTGCAACCTACGCTGCGGCTACTGCGGCGGGACGCCCTCGACTACCCCGCGATAAACAACGGCTGCGAGATCATCCCCTGATCCGCCTCTTGAGGCTGTACTCGCCGTCGAGGTGGAGGTTCAGCTCGACCCTGTCGCCCTGCTCCAGCTTGTCCCACAGTGCCTTCTTGACGGGTACGTCGTAGGTTATCTCGGCGTCTATGGTGTAGACCTCGTTCTTCACGGGCACGTAGGCGTTGCCCGAGGCGGTGATGCTCTCCTGGAACCTGACCCTCTTCCCCGATATCCGCGTCTCAACGACTTTGGTCACAGGGCTCCTGCCCAGGAAGTAGGCGAGGAGGAGGCACGCCGCGAGGAACAGGAAGAGGAAGTACTCCATGCCCGACACCGGGGGGGCGCGGGCTTAATGGGTTTGCCCCGTGGGGGCCTCGCCGTTGGTGCCCCTGAACTGGCTGTTGTAGAGGTGGAAGTAGAACCCCCTCTGCCCCAGGAGGGACTCGTGGGTGCCGCGCTCTATGATCTCGCCGTTGTTTATGACGAGCACCTGGTTGGCGTTCCTTATGGTGCTGAGGCGGTGGGCGATCACGAAGCTCGTCCTCCCCTCCATAAGCCTCAGCAGGGCCTCCTGTATCCTGATCTCGGTGCGTGTGTCGACGCTGCTCGTCGCCTCGTCGAGGATGAGTATCTTGGGGTCGGCGACGACGGCGCGCGCTATGGCGATGAGCTGGCGCTGCCCCTGGCTCAGGTTGCTGCCCCGCTCCGTGAGCATCGTCTTGTACCCGCTGGGGAGGCGGGAGATGAACTGGTCAGCGTTCGCCAGCCTCGCCGCGGCGACGCAGTCCTCGTCGGTGGCCTCTAGGTTACCGTACCTGATGTTCTCCACCACGGTGTCGGCGAAGAGGAAGTTGTCCTGAAGCACCGTCCCTATCTGCCTACGCAGGCTCTCCCGGGTGACGTCCCTGATGTCGGTCCCGTCGATCTT
>JAUYEB010000238.1 GCA_030691555.1 Candidatus Bathyarchaeota archaeon | reverse complement strand
ACTCTTTATCTGATTCCCTAGACGTCGACGCCCACGGGTATCCGGCTCTCGCAGGGGACACCCACCTGGCAGAAGCCGCAGCCGAAGACCTTGAAGCGGTAGTGCTCCTCGACGAAGGCGTGGGTGGTGTCGACGTAGTCGCTGCACCTCTGCTTGTCGTGCCCCTTCCCCGAGATGGCGTTGGCGGGGCACTTCTTGATGCAGGCGCCGCACGTCCCCTTCGCATACCAGAGGCAGTAGGCGTGGGGGTCAGTGTAGGGGCGCGGCGTGGGCGCGATGTCGATCTTCGCTATGACGGAGCCGACCCTGTGCGCCTTCCCCTTCGCGGTGATGAGGCCGTCGCTGAGGCCGAAGGTGCCGAGGCCCGCGGCGTACGCGGCGTGCCTCTCCGACCACGCCGACGCGAAGAGGTACTTCTCGGACATGTGCTGCTTCCAGAGTGGTGAGAGCATCGGGGCGACCGCGGGGTACCCCGCCTTCCCCATCTCCTCAACAACGTGCGCCCGGAGCCTCATGTTCACGCCCTCCCCCATTATGCGGGCCCTCGCCCACCTCTCGCAAGGCATCCTCGTCTCCTTGCGGTGGTCATACTTCGTTGCCCTAGTCTGGGGTAGCACCCAGCTGATGACCGTGAGCTCCTCCGGCTTAACCTCAAGCGTGGGATGCGCCCCCCTCATGAACTCGGCGGGGAGGACGTAGAAGCTGCCTATGTCCTTCTTGTAGAAGTCGTATAGAGGGTCTGCCCCACTGGAGAAACCGACTGGGGGCCTCTCCCAGGCGGGCTCCCCCGCGTCGTTGAACGAGTTGTTGGGGGAGGCGATATAATCCTCGATGAGTTTCGCCACCCATCCGGCGAGGTCACCGCGGTTAACCATGCATCAGAAACCGGGCTCCCCGGATATAAACCGGGGCGCGGCTTCGCGTCGGGCTTATATCCACGCCGAAGCCTAATCGTATTATCACCCTCCGAGGCCCGACATGGAGAACCTGCACTTCCTTCACCTGAGCTGGGACGACGTCCAGAGGCTGACCGAAACCGTGGCGGGAAAGATCACGGCGTCGGGTTACAAGCCCGACATAGTCGTCGCTGTTAGCCGGGGCGGCTTCGACCCAGCGAGGATACTATGCGACCAGCTGGCGATCCGTAGGCTGGCGAGCGTCCAGGTCGAGGCCTACGACGGCGTGGTAAAGCGTCCCGAGCCCGTGGTCATCCTGCCGGTTAATGCCGACCTGAGGGGAAAGAGGGTTCTCATGGCGGATGACGTGTCCGACTCTGGGGCCTCCCTCCTCGTGGCTAGGGAGCACCTCGTGGAGAGGGGGGCATCGGAGGTGAGGATCGCGACCCTCCACATAAAGCCGTGGAGCAGGTTCGTACCGGACTACTACGCCGAGAACGTGGATGCCTGGGTCGTATACCCGTGGGAACTAAGGGAGTGCCTCCTCGAGGTCGCGGATAAGATCCGCGCGACCGGCGTCGCCGAGAAGGATGTAGCCACCAAGCTCGTCGAGGCGGGGTTCAAGAACCGAGACGTGAAACGATACCTACTTGGGGACGAGTAGGCTTCTAAAAATTTCCCTTTCCCGTGGTTTGGGGGTTAGATGCTATCGGGCTCTACCTCGCCCTCGACCTCTATGGCCATGAGGTCGGACCTGACCACCCTCGTGGCGTACCCGGCGACCTTGTTCCTCATCTTCTTGGAGACGCCGATGTTGAGCTCCGTGAGGAACTTTTTGTTGTGGTCGAAGTCCGTGTTGAAGCTCCTCGTGTACTTGCCGATGAGCTCGATCGCTATCCTCTTGACCATCTCTGTCCTAACTTTACCCACTTACATACCACCGGGATGGTTTTGCCGATGCTGTATGAGGCTTCGGCACTCATTTAAACGTTTACCCTACCCTCATGGGTCACGGCGTCCTCCTGTACAAGGTCAAGCTGCCGCGGGAGTCGATCTCCCCGTGTGTCCCGGCCTCTTCGATGAGCCTCAGGAGGGTCGGCGTGAGCTGGGCCCCGTCGGTGGCGTCTGCTAGGATGTAATCGGATCTGGAGATCAGCTGTCTCAGATAGGCCTCGACGGTTGGGAGCTCCTGAGCGTCGAAGTGGACGACGGGGATCACGTACGCCTCGAGGCGGGTCGAGACGTGTGGGAAGAGGTGGTTCTGGGTTAGGACCGAGGCGCTGCTCGGGATGGAGGCGATGAGGCTGTTGATCTCCCCGATCGTGGTGGGGGTCATGGAGTTGTTCGGGTACCAGAGGAGGCTCGGCGAGGCGCTCAGGTTGGTGGAGAGTGGGCTGAGTGGGCTCAGCGCGAGGGCGAACGCCGCCGTCGAGACGGCGATCATCTTCGCGAGGTTGCCCCGCCCCCTTAGGAAGTGTGCGGCGGAGACGAACATGAGGGGCATGACGTAGAATGGGTAGTGTGCCCCTATCATGTAGTAGGCCTTGTAGTTTGAGAGGAGGAAGGGGAGCAGGAGGACGGCTCCGAGGGCGGGTGCGCCGCTTAGGAACGGTGTGAAGAAGAGGGGTGCGAATAGGAAGACGATGTAAAACGTCTTCAGGACCCAGTCGAATGATAGGGCCCGGATCATGTCGACGGGGTGTGTGATGGCGTACAGCGGGGCCGTGAAGGCGTTCCCCCCCGTGCCTAGTATGCTGTAGGCGTCCGCGGATTCGTACACATCGTTGAATGGGGCGTTGGGCGGGTAAGCCGACTTGAAGTACATCCCAGCGCCCAGTGTGGCGAGTGACAGGAGGACCGTAGAGGCGATGACCAGGGCGTGACTCCTTCCTGGAGGCTCTTTTTTTCGTGCCCTCACGGCTTCGATGGCGTAAATTACCACCATGGTCGATACGATCACCACGGCGTGTTCCTCGACGGCTAGAGTCAGCGACACTGCTGCGATATAGGGGATGATCGCACCCCTGAGGAGGAAGTAGAATGAAGCGAAGACGAGTAGTGGGAGGAAGCACTGTGGCTGGAAGTCGAACCAGTTCGCCCCCTGAATGGCGGGACTAAGAAGGTAGGAGACCCCGAGGAAGAAGGCAGTGCCAGGGCTCGCGGTGAGCCGTTTTGTAATCAGGTACAGGGGGTAGGCGGCTGACGCCACAGCCACGCTCTTTACGGCGAGGAGAAGCGGTACGCCCGGGAGTACCCGATACAGGGGGAAGAGGAGTGCGAGTATCGGTGTGAAGTGTATCGCGAAGTAGTGGCCCGTCGGGTTCATGAAGAGGTCGAGTGTGTAGTAGAAGGGGCGACCCGCGAAGACCGAGGAGTAGAGGATCTGGTCGAAGGTCCCAAGGTCCCACGCGTAGCTGTTGAAGCTGAGGTGCTTCCACAGCGTCGCGGTGAAGAAGACCAACGAGTAGGTCGCGATGCAAGCTATGAGCAGTCTCCTGTAGCCCTTCTCCGATAGGTGCCACCGATCAAGCATCCATCTACGATTAGCTGGACCAAATTAATCTGGACTGTCACCGCAGGTGTGACTACGTCCGTCATCTTCGTTGTTTTAGATTTGATGGGATTAAACGCGGTTGCCCGCAATAACCGTGAATCACCTCTGGAATTAGATTAGAGACGTTTTTAGGGTCTGATTGTGGGAAAAGAGGAGAAGTATTAAATATTATTCGAAAGCTGAGTTGTATTAGGGATGAATCGGGTTGACTGATGAGATCAAGGTGGCTCCGATGCATAAGCTGATCAAGCGTGCCGGTGCGGATCGTGTGAGTGAGGAGAGCGCCATCGCTCTTGGTAAGGCTCTGGAGGAGATCGGGGTCAAGGTGGCGAAGGAGGCCCTCGACTACGCGAAACACGCCGGTAGGAAGACCGTGAAGGCGAAGGATATCGAGATCGCCGCCCAGAAGGTCTTGGAGAGGTAGGTTTAATATACGGAAGCCGTGGGCGACTATTTGATAAAATATGCGGCTTATCGACTGTGACGTCGTCGTCGTGGGCGGTGGGCCCGCGGGCTCGTCCGCCGCAAGGGCCGCGGCCTCCGCCGGCGCGCACACTCTTCTACTAGAGGAGCACCCCGTCATCGGCTCCCCCGTATTCTGCGCCGAGGGGCTGAGCCTCAACGGCATCAGGGACGCGGGCCTCGAGCCAGTCGCCCCCTACGTCGCACAGAAGATAACGAAGGCCAGGGTCTACGCCCCCAACGAGAGCTTCATCGACCTTACCAGCGACAACTGGGTGGGTTACACCCTCAACAGGCAGTTCTTCGACAAGGCGATAGGCGACGGCGCGGTAAAGGCCGGGGCAGAGCTGCTGACGGAGACGAAGGCCATCGGCATCTTCAGGGAGGACGGCAAGGTCGCCGGCGTCGTGGCCGAACATGGAGGCGAACAGATCAAGGTCAAGGCGAGGGTGACGATAGGCGCCGACGGTTACTGGTCGGTCGTCCGCAGGTCGGCCGGCCTAGCCAGGTGGTACCCCGACGTGGTCACATGCGCCCAGTTCCAGCTGGGCGGCCTCCACCTCGAAGACCCCTCTGCCAACGAGTTCTACATAGGGACGAGGTACGCGCCCGGGGGCTACGCCTGGGTCTTCCCCAAGAACGAGGGGGTAGCCAACGTCGGGCTGGGTGTGAGGAAAATACACACCGAGCCGGCCATTAACTACCTCAAGAGGTTCCTAGACTCCGACCCCCGCTTCAAGGGGGCGAAGGTGCTCAGGAGGAACGGCGGCGTCACCCCGGTCTCGGGGATGCTGGACGAGATAGTCGCCGACAACCTCATACTCGTCGGGGACGCGGCGGGGCAGCTCATCCCCATGACGGGCGCCGGCATCCACAGCGGCATAGAGGCCGGGAAGATGGCGGGGAGGGAGGCGGTCGACGCCATAGTAGGTGAGGACACCTCCGCGAAGAGACTCAACGAGTACAGGAAGAAGTTCGAGAAGTACTGGGGGAAGAGGATAAGGGACAGCCGTAGGATCGTCGAGATGCTCGATAAGTTCAGCGACGAGGACCTCAACACCCTCTCCACGATAATCACGAACGACGAGATACTCTCTCTCGCCAACGGGGAGAACACGAAGAGGACGGTCGCCAAGATAGTGGCGCGCTCGCCGGGTAAGATAATGAAGCTCATGACGGCTTACCTAAAGTAATCCCTCTTCTCACCCCTTTTTAGCGAGAAATTGAATCATACCTGAGCTTTTTAGGCCCATTCGGGGGTTTTGAAAAGACTTATATGCTGACCTCATTTGCTACTTTCAGCAAAATTAGGATTCAGAGGTTCTCAACTTGGCTTACACCACTATGGGAGGAAGAC
>JAUYEB010000196.1 GCA_030691555.1 Candidatus Bathyarchaeota archaeon | reverse complement strand
GAGCGTCGTCTCTGCCCAGCTAATCCCCGAGAAGGGCGTCGCCCTGAAGAGCCTCCAGCCCAGCATCGAGAACATCATAGACGACGAGTTCGAGCACCTCGACGAGTTCTGCAGCGCCCTGGCGGACGGCCACGTGGGCCTACGCTAGAACCTCTTTTCCTGGTACCCGCACAGTTTCTCTACCGGGCAACGTTCGCAGGCCGGTTTTCTCGGCCTGCAGGTATCCTTCCCGAGCTGTAGGAGGGCGCCGTCTGCGTAGCTCCAGTCGGACGAGGGCAGGTCTCCCTCAAGGACGAGCTTGACCTCCTCCGGCTTCGCCTCTCCGCGGGCGAGACCCAACCTACGCGCGACCCGGTGTATATGCACGTCCACCGCGATGGCGGGTTCCCCGTAGCCGTAGCTGAGGACGATTGATGCAGTCTTTTCGCCGACACCCGGGAGGCTCATGAGGTCGCCCCTTGTTCTCGGGGTCTCTCCGTGGAAGCGCTCGACGATCTGGCGACTCGCCCCGATTATGTGCCTCGCCTTCTGGTTGTAGAAGCCCGAGGGTCTGATCAGCTGTTTGATGTGGTTCTCGTCGAGGGCCAGCATGCTCTTGGGAGTGTCGGCGACGGCGAAGAGAGCCTCGGCTGCCCTCGCGGAGTTCGCGTCCTTCGTCCTCTGGGAGAGGATGCAGCCAACGAGGGCGCGGTAGGGGTCTCCCACGTCGACCCCGAAGGCGTCGGCGCCGTAGAACACCCTTAGGGCCTCGATAATTCTGCTAGTCTTGCTCGGCTTCACGCCGTATCCCCCGCATCCTGTCCGAGAGGTAGCCCTCGACCGTCTTACCACTCCTCTTCGCCAGCCTCTCAAGAATCTTTGCCGCTCCTGAGGAGTACTGTGCGGCCTTCTTGGGGCGATTCGCCACCCCGTCCGGGAGCCCCAGCTTCGAGGCAAGGCGTCTGAGGATCATCTTCCTCGGCTCTTTGCCGCTCTTCGGCAGCTTGTATTCTAGGGGCAGGGATAGGGCGAACGTCGTGAGGTCAGGGTCAGCGAAGGGGAGTCTGAGTTCGAGGTCCAGATCGGAGCAAATCTTCCAATCCCTCTCGAAGTTGACACCGTGCGATCGGAAGACATCGCCGAACATAGTCTCCCTGACGGAGTCACCCCTCGACTGATACTCAACGACGTACTTCGAGTACCCCCCGAACAGCTCATCGCTGCCGTCGCCCGAGACCATGACCCTGCATCGCCTACCCGAGGCCCCGCGGGCCACCAGGTGGAGGGGGACTGCTACCCCAACCTTCATCGGGTCGGCCTCCTCGACGCTGAGAAGTATGGCGTCCAAGCTCTCCTCGACGTCTCCCTCGTCGTACGTGGTGATGCCGACCGGCATGTTCAGCGCCTCCGCGGCCACCTCAGCAGCCTCGAGGTCTGACGATCCCTCGACGCCGACGCAGGAGAGGCGCGGCTTGGCGCCCACATTCCCCATGTAGTGGGCGAGTAGGACGCTGTCTATCCCCCCAGAGAAGGCGAGCGTGGGTGAGTCGACGCCCGAACACGACCTCCTAGCAGCCACGGTCAGAAGCGCATCGAGCCGCTCAACCGCCTCATCGATCGGCAGCGCCACCTGTTGAGGGTTCTCCAACGCGACGACTTTCTCATCGGAGCACCCGTTTCGTGTGAGTGTCATGATGTGCCCAGGCTCAACCCTCTTCGGCGTGAGCCCGACAGCCCTCAGGGTCTTGGCGTTCGAGGCGACGCCGAGCAGGTCCCCCCCGAGCCCATAGTAGAGGGGGATCACCCCGATTGGGTCGCGGCAGCAGAGTAGACGCCCCTCCTCCGCTACGGAGGCAACCCAGCTCCCCGACTGCTCAGTGAGCAGGTATCTTAACCCTTCCTCGGCGTCGCCTCTCACGAGGTCGGAGGTGATTATGGAGTCGGGTGAGTGTGTGCCCCAAAGCCTCCCGTCGAAGGCGAGCGCCTGCCTCCCCTGACGAAGTGGCTGAGGATTATCTCCGGGCTCAGCCCTCAGGAGCCTGAAGCCGAGGGCCACACCCGAGGTGAAGCCCGGCGTGCCAATCGCTCCCACTCCATGCTCGACAGCATCGGGGGAGGCGAAGCCGTACGAGTCCGAGCGGGCGCGCGTAGCCACGCGTAGCATCTCGGTCAGTCGGGGCGTGACGTCCACGCCGCTCCGGCTGATCAGCCCCGCGAGCACGCTCATGCCTAGATCGGGGGGCCCGTGCGTGTTTCAGCTTATCCCTGGTATTCCTCGGCGGCCTCGAGTATGGCGTCGACCTGGTCCTCGGTCAGCTTGGCGCCGTTGAGAAAGGCGCCGCGCCTCGGGTCAGAGCTGATACACGACTCCTTTATCGGGTAGGGTGTGGGGAACTTGGTAAGCCCCCGCAGCGTGAGGCCGCACTTCCAGCCGTGCCCCCTGCTGTAGTCCTCCTCCTCCGGGGGCATCTCCCAGAGCATCTCCACCTTGTCTACGACGCCGTAGCCGACGAAGGAGTCTCCGCGCTCCGCCTTCTTGGCGAGGAGGATGGGCGTCCCCCTCTTGTAGTCCCTGATCATGCCCGTGTAGTACTTGTTGAGGCGGAAGACCTGTTCGAGCCACTCGTCCCTGCTTATCCTGAGGATGTACCCGGGGTTCTCCAGTTGAAGCATCGGTATGGATTAATAGTAACTATTTAATAAAGGTTAATCCTCGTCCTTCTCGGGCTCGAACTTCTCCTCGACGAAGTCCGTGAGGGCCTTCTGCTCGGTCTCAGCCTTGTCGAGGCTCTTCCACTCCTGTTCCTCGACGAGGCCGCCGACCTGCTCCTTTATCGATTTGGCGAGGCGTGGGCCGATGAGTGGGAGCGCCACTAGGCGCTGGAGCGGGGCGCGCTTGAGCTCGGCGACGCCGGTGAGCCCCGAGTTGTAGAGGACGCGGGCGCGTACGCGGCCTATGCCCTTGAGCCTGACCAGCGGGAGGAGCTTCTTCGTGACGCCGTGCTTCACCCTGTCGTTCAGATCACCGAGCTGGCGCCTGTGGTCGGGGGCCCCGACTATGTCGGCGATCTCGTGGGCGCCGTATAGGAGCCACTCCGCGTTGTGGACCGCGGCGTAACGGTCGCCGGGCTGGACGCCGTGCTGCTCAAGGATGTCCGCCTCGGACTTTTCGTTTATCCATTCGTCGAGGATCATAGCCGTCTTTACCTCGCCGAGGAACTGCTCTCGCTCTATGTAGTCCCCGCCCTCCTGGTTGAGGGGGATGGCGAACTCCTCCTGCCTCTCCTCGGCGTATGTCTCGACCATCTCGAGGTCGCCGCGGCGGGGGCGGAGGACGGGTCTCATGTCGGGGGTGTGGCAGATGAGGTGGAGCCAGGTGAAGTCGGTGACGTCCATGGCGCCGCGGCGGAGCCCGTCGCGGAGGATCACCGCCGAGAGCGGGTCGATGTATAGCTCGGAGACGCGGCGCCCGAAGTCGGTGGCGTACAGGTAGTCGCCCTTCTCCTCAAGCATCTCCTCCTTGAGGAGGTATCGGAGGACCCCCGTCGTGATGAGCTTGATGCTCGCCGAGGGGTAGTTGAAGCCGTAGAATGTGCCTCCGAGGAAGTCGAGGAGACCCTGCTCGGTGTGGGCGTAGTCGCTGGCGATGGCTGCGAGTGTGTGGCCGCGGAGCGCCGACTCCTGGGCCAGCCGGCTGTAGAGCCTCTCGGGGTCGGCTAGGATGTAGTTCTCCATCAGCTGGTCCTGCTCGTCGCTGCTGCTGGCGATGAGTATGGCCTCTCCGTAGGGGTCGTACTGGGGGCGGCCGGCCCTGCCGCTCATCTGCTTGTATTCCAGGACGGATATGGGGTACATCCCGTAGCCGGCTACGAAGCGCTTGTAGCTGCCTATGACGACGGTTCGGGCGGGGAGGTTGACGCCCGCGGCCAGCGTGGGTGTGGCGGTGAGTATCTTGAGGGTCCCCGCCTTGAAGGCGCGCTCCACTATCCGCCGGTGATCGGTGCTAAGCCCGGCGTGGTGGAAGGACGCGCCCTTAGCGACGGCGAAGGCGAGGGCGTCGGTGAGGCTCGTCTTCTCGCCGTGGACCTCGATCTCCGAGGCGAGCCCATCTAGGTCGGTCTGGATCTTCCGGCTCTGGGTCCCGCTGAGGGCCGTCGCTGCCTCCCGCGCCATGCTCTCGGCGCGTCGGCGGGACTCGACGAATATGAGCGCCTGCCCGCCGTCGAGGACGCTGTTCATGGCGATGTTGAGGGCGTCCTGATTGTTGAGGGGGCGGAGCTTCTTCACGGTGCCGTCGCGGAAGTTGACGGTGTTGCCGTGGGCGACGCCCTCGTAGAGCTTCGTCGGGCGCCACTCGGTGGTGACGCACTCCGCCTTGAGCCACTCAGCCACCTCGTCCGCGTTCTTTATGGTGGCGCTGAGTGCGAGGACCTGCATCTGTGGGTTCATCTGGCGGAGCCGGGCGATGGCGATCTCCAGGGTGGGCCCGCGCTCGTCCCCGATGAGATGGACCTCGTCCGCGATGACGAGTGTCACGTTCCCCATCCACGGGCTCCGGTGCCGGAGGAGGGAGTCGCACTTCTCGTTCGTGGTGATTACGATGTCGTAGTCCTCGAGCCAGGGGCTCTTGCTGTCGAGGTCGCCGGTGCTGACGCCGACGCGTATCTTGCCCCCGCCGGGCTTGGGTATGCTCGTGTACTCCTCGAATCCCTCGTACTTCTCCCAGGCGAGGGCGCGCAGGGGGCTGAGGTAGAGGACCTTCCCCCTCCGTTCGAGGACGTGTTTGAGGGCGCAGAGCTCGGCGATGAGGGTCTTGCCGCTCGCGGTGGGGCTCGCGAGGACGAGGTTCTTCCCCTCTAGGACGCCAGTGTTGACGGCGTCGGCCTGCGGCGGGTAAAGCTCCTTTATCCCCTTGAGGATGAGCAGCCGCTTCACCTCTTCGGGGATTGGGAGGTCCGCCACGAGCATCGTAGTTCCCGTATGGCTTCGTCGCGGGCTGATATTAAGGTAGGTTTCCGCCTACCCCTTCGGGAGGCGCTCCTTCGCTAGCTGGAGGACGGTCTCGATCGCCTTCTTCACCCTGCCCCTGATCTCCTCCCCGTCCTCGCCGC
>JAUYEB010000178.1 GCA_030691555.1 Candidatus Bathyarchaeota archaeon | reverse complement strand
GGCCTGCATGGCAACGTCGGCGAGCCTCCCCGCCTCCGACATCAGCCTGATCTCCCCCGCGTCTTTGACCATCCTCTGCTGCCAGACTGCCTCCTGGTTCTGGGTGAAGCAAACCTCGGGCAGCCTCCTGCGGAGTCGCTCAAGAAGTGGGAGCGGGAGGTCGTCGAAACCGACCCTCACGCTGTGGCTTCCCCTCAGCGCGTCCGCGAATATTTCGAGCAGGCTTGCTGGCGTGTAGGTGTCCACGGCGCAGTCGCTGGCCTGGTCCCTTGTGACGTTCTCGTCTAGGACGCCCACGAGCAGGAGGGGGTCTCTGTCCGGCGTCACGATCAGATGGCTGCCGCCGATGCTACCCGTGTAATATCTTATGTTCGAGGACCTCGAGGCGACGTATGCGTCGAGCCCATATTCGGCAATTTTATCCGCTAGCTTGGCGATCCTATTGGTCATGGGTTAGTTCTCGTAGGGAAGGTTTAAAAAAGCGACGAGACGTATGATGTTCTCAACTGATGAGAGCAACCTCCACGGGAGACGATGAACATCAACCATAATCCCAGAATAATACGTAATAATACTACCAATAATAAGCCCATCCCGAACATCAGACTGAATTATTTACAGGGTTATGGCAATTCGAGCGATCGCCCGAGGGTAGTTGCCTAGTCAGATGAGGGGATAGCCCGCCGCGCGAGGGGAACGAACACGGTATACATAAGCAAGATACTGGTCAAGAACTTCAAATCGTTCGGAGGCCAGATCAAGCTAAACTTCCAGCAGGGATTCAACGTCATCACCGGCCCCAACGGAAGCGGGAAGAGCAACATCATCGACGCGGTCCAGTTTGTCCTCGGGGAGCTCGCCTCCAAGAGGATGAGGGTCCCCGACTTCTCCGGCCTCATCTACGACGGCGCGGGCGAGGAGGATCAGAACAAGCCCCAGATCTCCCAGGTCACCATCTACTTCGACAACAACGACCGCGGCCTCGCCTCCGACAGGAGCCAGGTCAGCATCGGCAGGAAGGTCGACAGGGAGGGGAAGAGCGACTACTACCTCAACGGGAAGCGCACCAGCCGCAAGGCCGTGCTCGACCTCCTCCACCTCGCAGGCATCACCCCCGGCGGCTACAACATCGTCCTCCAGGGCACAGCGACCAGGCTGAGCGACCTGACTCCCAGCGAGCGCATGGACGCCCTCGAGGACCTCATCGGCATAAAGGAGTACGACGAGAAGAAGGCCGAGGCGAAGGGCCGCCTCACCGAGGCGGAGCGGAAGATAGAGATATCCGCCGCCCGCATCGACGAGGTGCGGAAGAGGGTCGCGGAGCTAGAGAGGCAGCGGAACGACGCCCTCAGGTTCAACCACCTGACCCGGGAGGAGAAGAGGCTGACGGCTGTAAAACTCAGCTTCCAGATCGGCCAGCTAGAGGAGAAGCTCGGCGTCCTCATGGCACAGATGAGGGAGCGAGAGGCCGAGGCGACCAAGCTCGAGGAGGAGAAGACCCAGCTCAGGGAGGAGAGGGAGGCAGCCCGCAACAGGATAGAGGAGTTCAACCGGGAGGCAGCGGAGCGCGGAAACACGCGGCTCCCCATGCTCAGATCCGACCTCGTGAGCAGGCAGACCCTCAGAACCGGCCTCAGCAACCGCCTCAGGGAGATAGATGCTCGCCGCGGTCTACTCGGGAACCTCATCGCCGAGAAGGAGCGCGAGATCAAGAAAACCGAGGACGAGATAGCCGAGCGGAGGAAGGCGCTCGAGTCGCTCACGACCTCGGAGGCCCCCCTCATCGCCCAGCTCGACGCCAACAGGCGTGAGCTCGATGAGAACACCCGTACGATCAACGGGGCGCGGGAGTCCGCCGGCGATAACCAGAGGCGCGGCGAGGACCTCGCCGAAGGCCTCGTCCCCATGCAGGAGAGCCTCAGCGGCATAGAGATCGAGATCAACGGCAACAGGACGAGCATCACAGCGAATGGCGACAAGGTCAACGACATAGAGGGGAGGAAGGCCGAGTACGCCAAGACCATCGAGAGCCTCCAAGCCAAGCTCGGAGAGTACGCCTCCCTGAAGTCTCAGGAGGCCGGGCGCCTCGAGGAGATGCTCGGCAACATCGAGGACCAGATAAAGCGCCAGCGGGACCTGAGGAGCACCATAGAGAGCGCCAACGACCTCGCGAAGGAGGCCGAGACGACCATCACCGAGTTCTCGGCGAAGCGCGACCTCTGGAGATACATGATGGTCGAGGAGAGGGCGCTCGAGAGGATCAGGGAGATAGGGGAGGCCGGCGCCCTCACGGGGTACCATGGGCCCCTCCGCAGCCTGATCAAGGTCGATCTACCCAACCAGCGGGCGGTCTACTCCGCCGCGGAGGGCTGGATAAACGCAGTTGTCGTCGACGACGTGACGGTCGCCCTCGACTGCGTCGACAGGCTCAAGAAGACCAAGCTCGGGATGACCAAGTTCATCCCCCTCGATCGGCTGGGCAAGCCGGAGCCCCTCCCCGAGATCGCGGAGGACGGCGTCGTCGGCCCCCTCACCCAGCTGATACGGTGCGACGAGGCGTACGCCCCCATAGTCCACCTCATCTGGGGCGACACCTACCTCGTTAAGAACGACTCGGCCGCCCTCAAGGTGGTGGCAGCCGGCCACAGGGCGGTCACCATCACGGGGGACGTCTACGAGCCCGGCGGCGGCATAAAGGGCGGCTTCTACAGGAGGCCCCCCGACTACTCTAAGCTCATCCCAACCGAGGAGTCGATAGACAGCCTCTCCAAGACCATCAAGGACCTCCGCCAGAGGCTCAAGACCCGGATGGTCGACCTCAAGTCGAGCGGCGGCAGCCTCCGCGGCTTCAACTCCTTCATGGACGGCTCCAAGGAGACCATGGCCAAGATCGACGTGGAGGTCGTGGAGACGAATGAGAGGATAGAGCGCCTCCAGAAGACCATCGCCCAGGCCGAGGAGTCGATCACCAAGCTCAAGGCCGAGGTCGAGCGCGGGCAGGGGCTCGTCACGACCCTCGGCGAGCGGAAGCAGCGCATCCTCCAGCAGATAGAGGAGTCGAAGCGCGAGCTCGCCCGGCTCAGGGAGTTCAAGCCCAGCGACGTAACAGACCTCGAGATAAAGAGGGGGGAGCTATCCAAGTTCGTCTCCGAGCAGCAGGAGCAGCTCAACAAGGTCCAGAGCGAGATAGCCGTACAGAGGAGCTACATAGAGCGCATACTCACCCTGCGCCTCACCGAGGCCTCCGAGCAGAGGCGGCGCATGTACGAGGAGGTCAAGACCCTCGACGACGAGCAGATCCAGGCAAACCAGCGCCTCGTCGAGGTGAGCAGGGAGATCGAGAGCGTGGGGAGGGACCTGGATGTCGTCTCCACCGAGGTCGAGGCCACTAGCAAGGTCCTCGACCAGCACCAGAAGACGCTCCGCATGGTCAACCAGAGGATGGAGGACCTCGAGAGGCGCCGCGAGGCCGAGGACAAGAGGATGAACCAGCTCAGCCTCGACATAGAGCGCCTCAAGCTCCAGAGCGAGCAGAAGCTCGACGAGCTCGCCGCCAACGGCTACGAGGACAAGGTCGACATCACGGGCATAGAGCCCGAGAGGCTCGACGGGCGCCTCCAGCTCGTCCGCCAGGAGAGGAACAGCATAGGCGCCGTCAACCAGCTCGCCCTCGACCACTACGGCGAGTACATGAACAACTACAAGAGCCAGAGCACGAGGATCAACGAGCTCGAGGAGGAGAAGGCGAGCATCCTCAAGTTCATCGAGCAGGTGGAGAAGGATAAGACCGAGCACTTCATGGCGGCCTTCAACGAGGTCTGCGAGAACTTCAACAGCCTCTTCAGCCGCGTCACGGGCGGCGGCGACGGCAGGCTCGAGCTCCAGAAGCCCGAGGACCCCTTCAGCGGGGGCGTCGACCTCTACCTGCAGTTCCCGGGTAAGCCGATGAGGCTCGGGAGCGGCGCCTCAGGCGGCGAGAGGTCCGTAGCCGCGATCGCCTACCTGCTGGCGATCCAGACGTTCCTCAAGGCCCCGTTCTACCTCTTCGACGAGATAGACGCCCACCTCGACGACCACAACACGAGCAGGCTCGCCGACGTGCTGAAGGAGAACAGCAACGAGGCCCAGTTCCTCATGGTCAGCCTCAAGGACATCATGGTCCACAAGGCCGACAGGATATACGGCGTCTTCGCCCAGGGAGGCAGAAGCCGCGTCCTCGCCCTCCCCATGAAGGGACCGCAGAAGGTCGAGGAGACGGCGCCTTGACCGAGAGGAAGGAGAAGCCCTACTACCTCCGCCAGCCCTGGGACATACTCTTCAGGGAGAACAAGCTGGAGAAGGTCAGCCCCTGGGACATAAACCTCGTCACGCTCCTCACGAGCCTCCTCGAGGAGATGGAGAGAGTCGGCATCGACTACAGGATCGCCGGGACGGCTGTGAACAGCTCCGTCTACATCTACCTGAAGAAGGCGGAACTCCTCCTGGCGATGGAGGAGCCGCCCGCGCCGCCGGAGGAGCGGGGCGACGTCTACCTGCCGCCACCGGTGCCGCTTCCCTTCAGGTTCGAGTTCACGACTACCTCCGTGCAGGACCTGATTAACGCGCTGGAGAGGGCTCTGAATGACGAGAGCAGCCGGGGTGAGGTGCCGAGGCTCCCGACGCTCCCCATCCCCGTCCCCAACTTCCTCGACTTCGAGCAGTACCTTCTGGAGATAGAGGCGCGGAGCGACGAGCTCCTCGAGAAGATGAGGGCGACCGAGGACGGGGACGAGCTCAGGCTGAGCCGCATGATGGCGGGCTTGAACTGGCTCGACGCCGTAAGGCTCTTCATGATGCTACTCTTCCTCGCCCAGAGGATGGAGATAGACCTCGACCAGGACGAAGATGAGACGGACGTGACTATCAAGGTGAGGGCGAAGAACCTATGATGACCATGGAGGACAGGAGGCAGGAGAGGCTCGCGGAGCTCGAGGCGGCCCTCTACTCGGCGGGGCACCCCCTGGACTCGGAGGAGCTCATGCAGGCGGTCGGCACCAAATCCGATAAGGTGGTCCAGAAGTACGTTGAGGAGCTGGCGCGTAGGCTCGATGCGAGGGGTGGTGCGCTCGAGGTTAAGGCGCTGCCGGGGAGCAGGGCGGTCATGCAGCTGCGCCCCGAGTACGGGAAGATGGTCCGCCAGTTCACAAGCAGGCCCCTCCTCACAGTAGGCCCCCTCAAGACCCTCGGATACATCGCCTACAACCAGCCGATAGAGCAGGCGCAGGTCCTAGAGTACAGGGGCGTCCACGTCTACACGCAGCTCAAGCTGCTGGAGGACATGGCGCTGATAAGCAGGGAGAGGACGGAGAGGGGGGTCGTAATAAAGACGACGCCGTTCTTCGCCGACTACTTCGGCCTGACCCAGGACCCCGCGAAGTCGAGGCTCCAGATCATAGAGCTCTTCAGCAGCCTCCACCCGGAGCTGCTGGCGCGGGGCTAGCAGACCCTCGGGATGGGCTCGCCGAGGGGCTTCCGGAGTATCCTCGTGCCCCCCACTAGGGTCTTCATGAGCACCATGCCGGGGCGCTCAGCCCTGACCTCCCCGATGATCTCCGCATCTGCCCCGTACTTCGTTGATCTTATAGCCTTTAGGACATCGTCGGCCTTCTCGGGTGCGACGCACATTATCGCCTTCCCCTCGCATGTTACCTCGTAGGGGTCGAGGCCGAGCATCTCGGAGGCCGAGCGGACTGCACGCTTCACGGGGACCCTGCCGTCCTCGAGCCAGATGCTGACTTTTGATTTCTCGGCGATCTCGTTTAATGCCGAGGTCAGGCCGCCGCGTGTGACGTCCTTCATCGAGTGGACCTCGCCGGCCGTGAGAGCGGCCCTGACGGTCTCGACGATGGGTGAGACGTCGGAGACGAGTTCGGTCTGGAAGCTGAGGCCCTCCCTGACGCTCATGAGGGCGATGCCGTGGTCGCCGACTGTGCCCGTGACTATGACCTTGTCGCCCGGCTTGGCGAGGCTGTCGAGGATGCGTGGTCCCCTGAGGATGCCGACGCCGACCGTGGAGATGACGACGCCGTCGAGGGAGCCCGCGGGCATCACCTTGAAGTCGCCGCTGATTATGGCGACCCCCGCCTCCACCGCGGCCTCGTTCATGGACGCGACGAGCCTCTTCAGGTCAGCGATTGGGTAGCCCTCCTCGACGATTATCGAGTCGAGGATCGCCACAGGGTCG
>JAUYEB010000303.1 GCA_030691555.1 Candidatus Bathyarchaeota archaeon | reverse complement strand
CCGCTGGAGTAGCCGGGCCGGTTTTTCTTACGCCCGGCGATACTTATGATATATTTTTTCTGGTGTTGCCCGGTTTTCTGTTAGGTTAATATGCAGGACGCGTGTCCTCGTCTTCATGGCTCAGGGTGGCGGGGGGCTGCTCCGGCTCACCGGGATGCGCCTCTTCGCCGTGATCTGGTCGGGGCAGTTCTTCAGCCTCCTAGGCACCTACATGAGCCAGTTCGCCCTGAGCATCTGGGCGTGGCAGGTGACGGGGGAGGCTACGGTCCTCGCCCTGGTCGCCCTGTTCAGCTTCGGCCCATCCGTCATCATGTTCCCCGTGGCCGGAGCCCTCGTGGACAGGTGGAACCGTAAGCTGGTTATGATGATAAGCGACGTCGCCTCGGGGATAGCCACGATAGCCGTCTTCCTGCTGTTGTCGTCTGGGAGGCTTGAGGTGTGGCACCTCTACGTCGCGGGGGCCTTCACGGGGGTATTCCAGGCGTTCCAGTGGCCCGCGTACAGCGCCTCGATCTCGTTGATGGTCGAGAAGAAGGACTACGCGCGGGCGAGCGGGCTTCTGAGCCTAGCCGACTCGGTTTCGAACATCATCGCGCCCGCAGCGGCGGGCATCCTCATCGGCGTGATCGGCGTCGCGGGTGTGCTGACCATCGACATCGCCACGTTCCTAACCGCGATTGGAATCCTCCTTGTGGTGGTCGTCCCCCAGCCGCCGAAGAGTCTGGAGAAGAGGAGCATGCTCAGCGATACCTTCTTCGGCTTCAGGTACATCTCTGAGCGGCGCGGCCTGCTCGGCCTGCAGATGAACTTCTTCGCCTCGAACCTCGTCAACGGCATCGCCTTCACCGTCTTCACGCCGATGATTATGCTGCGGAGCGGCGACGATACGGTGATCACGGGGGCGGTCCAGTCGGCGTTCGGCGTCGGCGGCGTCGTGGGCGGCCTCGCGTTGAGTGCGTGGGGTGGGCCGAAGAGGAGGGTCGACGGCGTTCTGCTCGGAATGGTTGGGAGCGGGTTGCTCGGGATGACGGTGCTGGGTATGGGGCAGACCCCCATCCTGTGGATGGCGGGGGCGTTCCTCACGATGCTCTTCATACCCACGTCCAACGGCTCGAATCAGGCCATCTGGCAGTCGAAGGTGCCGCCCCAGTATCAGGGGAGGGTCTTCGCGACTCGGGCGCTAATAGCGTCGATATCATCTCCCATCGGCATGGTGATAGCCGGCCCCCTAGCGGACGCGGTCATGACGCCCTCCATGATGCCGGGTGGTGCCCTCTCGGGGACGTTCGGGTGGCTCGTAGGAGTCGGACCCGGCGCAGGGATAGGGCTTCTCTTTGTCCTCCTCGGAATAGTGGCGACACTCATCGCCCTGAGCGGATACGCGTTTAAAACAATCAGGGATGTCGAGAAGGACGTTCCCGACCACGACGCGGTTAAGAAAGAGGAGCAGGCGCCTAGTGGGTGTTGAAGAACTCCTTCGCGTCCTTGAGGAGTTCTGGTTTTGCGAGTAGCTCGACTAGGGTCATGGCGAGTGCCTTCGTCCCGATGATCATCGCGTCGAGGCCTTCCTTCGTGACGCTGCAGTCGGCGAGCTGCCTGCTGTGTCCGGGTGTGTTCTCGGGGCCGATGCCTATGTAGCTGCCCGTCGAGGGGCACCTCTGGCTGACATCCCCGAAGTCGGTGGACGCCATGGGTATCCCAGCCTGCGTCTCCTGCCAGTCGTCCACCTTGACGCCCTGATCTACGTAGTTCTGGTAGAGGACCTTGACGAGTGGGATGTTGGGCTTCATGCTGCTGTAGAGCTTGGCCTTCTTGACGGTGACCTGCGCCCCGGTTGCGATGGCTGCGCCCTCGGCGCATTTCTCCACCTTGTCAACCATGGTGACGAGGTACTTCTCGTCGCTGCTGCGGACGCCGAACTCGCAGACGGCCCTGTCGGGGATTATGTTCGAGGCGAGGCCGCCCTCCGTGATGATGCCGTGGATGACGAGGTTCGCGTCGCGGCGAGCCTCCTGCCGGAGCATGTGGGTCGCCATGTAGGCGAGGGTGGCTGCGTTGAGCGCGTTGACTCCCTTCTCCGGGGAGGCTGCGGCGTGGCTCGTCTGCCCCTTGAACTCCATCTTCAGCTGCCAGATGCCAAGCGCCTTCCCGCCGACTCCGTAGTGCATCGCGGGGTGGAGCATTATGGCCGCGTCGACGTCGTCCCAGAACCCCTTGTTAGCCATGATGACTTTACTGCCCGCGCTCGGCCCGCGCCCCTCCTCGGCGGGGGTCCCGACGACAACAATCTCCCCCGGCAGGTCCTTGGCGGCCCTCGCGGCAGCCACGCCCGAGCCTATGGCGGAGGCGGCGATGAGGTTGTGGCCGCAGCCGTGGCCGACGCCGGGCAGGGCGTCGTACTCGGCGAGGACGGCGACCCTCGGCCCCTTACTCTTCCCCTTGAAGGAGGCTGAGAACGCGGTGGGCATCCCGAGCAGCCCCCTCTCAACCTTCGCCCCCTGCTTCTCAAGCTCCTCCGTCAGGAGGGCGTACGCCTTGTACTCCTCCGAGCCCAGCTCGGGGTTCTCGTACATCCACCTCGCGATCTCTACGAGGCGCTTCCTCTGGGAGTCAACCTCCTTCTTCGCAGATTCCTTAAGGACCTTTACGTCGACCAACTCGATCCAGTAGGAGTCCCCCGGATGGCTGATAGCATTTGCGCGGCGGGGAAATGTTGAAGATGCGGTTGAACATTCACTGGGTTGATGAAGCATTGACCGACAAGACGCTCGGTGAACTCGTCTCCCTCAAGGGGCGCCGCGCCCTAATCACTGGCTCCGCGGCGGGCATAGGCAAGGCCATGGCGGCGCGCTTCGCCGAGGCAGGCGCCGACCTCGTACTCGTCGACATAGACGAGAAGAAGCTGAAGGAGTCGGCGGACGAGCTGAGGGAGTGGGGCGTCGACGTCGCGCCGAGGAAGGTCGACCTATCCAAGAAGGCGGAGATAGACGCACTCTGGGACACACTCAAGGGAACCGATCCCGACACACTCGTAAACAACGCGGGCATCTACCCCTTCCGCGACTTCCTAGACATCGACGAGGAGTTCTTCGAGAAGGTCTACGCCATCAACCTCGAATCAGTCCTCTGGATGTGCCAACACATGATAGAGGCACGCAAGAAGAAAGGGGGCGTAATCATCAACGTCGGCAGCATCGAGGCCATCCTCCCATTCAAGAAGGGCATGGTCCACTACGACGCCTCCAAGGCGGGGGTCATCGGACTCACACGCGGCCTCGCCCGCGACTTCGGAGACAAGAGATTCCGCATAAACGTGCTCCTACCCGGCGGCATAGTCACCCCGGGCACCAAGGGGGCGGCGACCGAGTTCTTCAAGGGAAACGTCGGCCTAGCCAAGACCGCGTACGACTTCATGGCACGCATCCCACTCGGGCGCCTAGGCGACCCCGACGAGGTCGCCCGCGCCGCACTCTTCCTCGCCTGCGACCTCTCAAGCTACATCACCGGGGCGCTCCTCGCCGTCGACGGCGGCTTCCTCTCCGCCTGACCCACTTTCACCCGACCCCCCCATCACAACAGGTGCGCACGCGTTATAAGCGAAAGTGGACCCCACCGAATCGATCGAGATGGCCGAGGACGTCGAAAAGACCGACATAGAACTAGAGGGCGTATCAAGCGCCACCATGGCGAAGCTGAAGAAGGCCGGCCTCAGCACCTACGAGTCCATAGCCGTCACCCCCAGCAGGGAGATAGAGGAGCTCACAGGCATGGGCGCAGACACCGCCCAGAAGGTCATGCAACTCGCCCGCGTCAAGGTAGACCTCGGCTTCATCCCCGCCACACAGGTCCTCGAAAAGAGGATGCACATGCTAAAATGCAACACCGGCAGCCCCGACCTCAACAGGATACTCGGCGGAGGCATAGAGACAGACGCCATCACCGAACTCATCGGCGAATTCGGCAGCGGCAAGACACAGATCTGCTTCACCCTAAGCGTCCTCGCCCAGCTACCCGTAGACCAGGGCGGCTTCGGCAGCAAGGTCTGCGTCATCGACACCGAGGGAACATTCCTACCCGAGCGCATCAAGCAGATCGCCGAGGCACGCGGCCTAGACTCCAACACCATCCTACAGAACGTCCTCGTCGCACGCGCCTACAACAGCGAGCACCAGACCATACTCATCAAGAACCTCCCCCAGATCGTCCATGAGCACAACGCCAAGCTCGTCATCGTCGACTCCATGATCGGCCACTTCCGCGGCGAGTTCATAGGCAGGGGAACCCTCAGCGACCGCCAGCAGAAGATAGGCTCCTGCCTCGCCGCGCTGCTACGCGTAGCCGAGGCGTTCAGCCTCGCCGTCGTTCTGACCAACCAGGTACAGGCCAAACCCGACACCTCCTACGGCGACCCGAACAAGCCGACCGGCGGCCACGTCATGGCCCACGCCTGCACCCACCGAGTCTACCTCCGGAAGGGAAAGGAGAACACCAGGATCGCCACCATAATCGACTCCCCCTACCTCCCCGAGGAGAAGGCCCGCTTCGGCGTCGACGCCGCGGGCGTAGTAGGCTGCGAGCAGTAGCTAGCGCACGAGCTCGAATGGGCTCTGGAAGCCCCTGTGGGCGAGCCTCTTCCGGACCTCGTCCTTCAGGGGGCCGACGCCGTCGCCTGTCCTCGCGCTGACCGGGTATACCGGGATCGACGGCCCGAGCCCCTCCTTTAGGGCCTCGACGTTGTCCATGATGTAGTCCTGGGGGCCCTTGTCTATCTTGTTCATGGCGACGAGGACGTTGACGCCGAGGTCTCGTTTGAGGTAGTGGACCATCTCGATGTCGAGGGGGATGAAGCCCTTCTTGGCGAGGCGCGCCTCGGTCTCGAGGAATGTGCTTATGTTCACGACATGGACGGCGAGGGCGATGCTGCCCGCGTTGAGTTCGAGGAAGTCGAGTATGTCGTCCTTCGTCCCATCCTCCTTTGCGCGGCCTCCTCGCAGGCTCCTGCCGTAGCCGGGCATGTCCACGAGGATGAGCCCCTCCGCGATCGGGTAGCGCAGTATGCGCCGGGTGGTGCCGGGGTCCTTGCCGACCTCGACCTTGAG
>JAUYEB010000117.1 GCA_030691555.1 Candidatus Bathyarchaeota archaeon | reverse complement strand
ACGGCGATCGTGAGGACCGGGTCGGAGGCGTACTTTATGGACTCGAACCCGATTGCGCCCTCCCTTATGGACGGCTCGACGAGCGTCTCGCCGCTCCGCCCCTCGCCTATGCCGAGGAGAGCACAGATGTTACCCGCGGGGATCTCGTCGACTATCTCCCTCCACTGGCCCATGTAGATGCTGACCTGCTGGGCCTTGAGGTCCTTGTTGGCGCTGACGAGGTGGAAGTCCATCCCCTTTCGGAGAGTGCCGCTGAAGACACGGCCCGTGCTGACCACACCGGCCTGGGGGTCGATGACGATGTTTGTTAAGCAGACGACGGTCGGGCCGTTGGGGTCGATGGTGTACATGGCCTTACCCATCGGGCTCTCGGGGTCACCCTTCCAGATCGTCCTGAGCCTTCTCGGCTGGGACACTATGGGGTTGGGGAGGTGCTGGATGACCATGCCGAGTATGGCCTCTGCCAGAGGCAGCTTCTGCTGTATCTCCTCGAGTTTACCATCCTGGTACATCTGGACGAGCTGCTTGAAGGTGATGCCCTTCTTCTGGAGCATGGGGAGCGTGAAGCCCCACCTGTCCAGCGCGGAGCCGAAGCAGACCTGACCCGCGCCCGCGTTGATGATCCAGTCGTTCTTCACCTCGTCGGAGCCGTAGGTCTGGACGATGGTGTTGAACTGGCCGATGATGCGCAGTATCTTCGCCTGGACCATGTCGGCGTCCATCTTGAGCTCCTTGATGAGCCTGTCGAACTTGTTGATGTAGAGGACGGGCCTGACGGCCTCGTCGAGGGCGAGCCTGAGGCGGACCTCGGTCATAATCTGGAACTCCTCGACCGCGTCTACAAGCAGGATGCACCCGTCGAGGGCACGCATGGCGCGCGTGACCTTTCCACTGAAGTCGACGTGGCCGGGGGTGTCGATGAGGTTGATGACGTAAGGCTGGCCCTTCTCGTCCTCGTAGAGTAGGCTTACGTTCGCGGTCTTGATGGTGATGCCCCTCGCCTGCTCCTCCTCCAGGTAGTCGAGGGCGCGTGCCTCACCGGCACGATCGGGGGACATGAGCCCAGCCGCCGCTAGGAGGCTGTCGCTCATCGTCGTCTTCCCGTGGTCGATGTGCGCGATTATGCCTATGTTCCTGATGTGCTCCTTGTCGAGCATGAGCTTCAGGATGTCGCCCGTCTGCTTGTAGCGTACCATGGATCGTCAAATCCCTTTTGGCGAATTGTCTATAGACTGAAAAAGGGCTCTTTTAAACCTATTTATCGGGAGGGTTCAGTAATGATTAGAAATTACACGGTGAGGTAAAATGGCATATTTTTAGAGACGATTAATGGGAAAACAGGTTAAATAGATTCGACGTTCAGAGTTTGCGTCTTTGTTTATAATTACTGTGAGTTTTCTGGGCAGAGTGGGCTCAACTTCGTCGTTTAACCGGATAAAATGTGGTCAAACGGCTAACTGAGTCCAGTATATACTACATAGTCTGTCGTGAGAAAAGAATTATATCGGTGATCGATACCAACAACACCTTGAGTTTCTTTTCACGAAAAATGAGGTGGGAACGTCTACTCCTCTTTGGGAGAATCATCCACCCGACAGATGTCGTTCTTATTCCTCAGGATGTTGTCTATCGATATCTCCGCTATAGCTGAGCTGTGCTCCGCGATGATCTTGAACTCCCAGGCGATCATGTTGAACCTCGTGGTGAGCTCCGAGTTCGTCTCGTGGAATTCAGTTAGGAGCTTCTCCTCCTCGGCGTGGACCGCCTCGTAGAGGTCTACGGCGTCGCTCGCCACCTTGATGTCCTTCTCGACGATGCTCTTCATCGCCTTGTCGAACATGGTGAAGCTGACCAGCGCGAGTTGTCCGAGGCGCTCTATGAGCTCGGCGTTGGCGTCTTTCTTGTGGTTCTCCATCTTGAGTATGTTGTTGCAGACCGCGTTGATCCGGTCTCCTATCATCTCGAGGTACCAGGCGATGAGGTTGTATTCTGCTATCTGCATCGGGTCGGTGACGCCTATCGCCTCCGACACGACGCGGCTCTGCTGCGCCGAGGCGAGTAGGCGTGAGAGTAGCCAGTAGATGGTGTCCGCCTCGTACTCCCTCGTTATGGCGTCCTTGGCGAGCTCCCTGTCTTTGTCGATGAGGCTGTCTATGGCTTCCTTGAACATGATGCTCGTTATCACGTAGAGGCGCTTGACCACGGTCTCCAGGGGGAAGTTCTTCGGGTCTATGCTGCACTGGAGGACGAGGTGCCTGTCGCTCTCCTCGATTATGCCTATTCCGAGGAGCCTCTGGGTGACCGCCCTTATGCTCTCTATCTGCTCCCTCATCAGGCGCCTGCTCGACTCCACCCTTATCATGCTTCGACCAAGCACGTAGTTCCCCACTATTACCCTAGCGAGGATGGTTGTGTTGTCGCACTTGTCGACGTTCACGACGTAGACGCTCGTGTCCTCCGCCTTGCTGGGCTCCGGGGCGATGCGTAGGGCGCCGTCGTTCTCCTCGCTGAGGAAGACGATGTCGCCCTTCTTCACGTTCATCTTCTTCGCCCAGTTCATGGGTATGCTGACCGAGAGTGTCGAATACCCGACTTTCTGTATCCTTCTAGGCTCCATGGGGAACTTCCTTACAGTAATTATTGATACCTAGTGATATCGACTGTAGTCGATCTAGTAATTATTTAAGCGTTGTGAAAATGACTATAAGGATTAGCTCAAACCAGTACGGTTGAGCCTAGAAGCTTCGGGAACGGCGGCAGGAAGAAACGCGTGTAGATGGCCAATAAGAGCACGGCGAGGGTGAGGAAGAGGGCTGTGTAGTCATACCTCGACATCTGGAGGTCGTATAGATTGGTGCGGTCCTTCGTGGCTCCAAACGCCCTCGACTCCATGGCCTCGGCTAGCTCAAGGCTCCTCCTGATCGAGTTGATTATCAGGGGCAGGAGTATGGGTATGTACTTCCTTATCCTCGAGAGGAACCCACCCCTGTCGAGTTCTAGCCCCCTAGACCTCTGGGCGTCCATGATCGTCTGGGCCTCCTCGGCTAGGACGGGGACGAACCTTATCGCGGTGATGAAGGCGAAGTTGAACTCGTATGGCACCCGGGCCTTCTCCAAGGCCAGGCTGAGCTTATCGGGCGAGGTCGTCAGGAAGAACAGGCTGAAGCTGGTTATGAGGGCTAGGAATCGGAGGGTGAGGCCGAGGCTGAACTCCACGGTGTCCCCGGTGAGGTGCATCCCCCTGAAGAAGTAGAAGCTGAGTAGGTTCGTCGCGAAGATTATGACCGCCAGGAAGGCGCCACCCCTGAGTGTCTTCAGCCACTCCCTCCATATCTTTCCGTAGACGACGAGGGGGATCTGGAGGAAGAACACGAGGAGGAGGGGGATGAGGTCGAAGAACATTATCGATATCCCGAAGATGACCATCGTCATCAGGAACTTGACCCTCGGATCGAGCCTGTGGAGGGGGGAGTCTCCGCGCGTGAACCTGAGCCCCTCAAGCAGACTCATGCCACTTCTCCCCCGACCCTCTTGTTTATTATGGTGAACGCCTCGTCGACGTCTAGGACGTCCTCGGGGAAGCCGTTTCTGTTCAGCTTTGAGAATAACTTGGTCACCTCGGGGGGTGCCACCGAGCACGCGTCGAGGCTGGCCTTGTCGACCATGATCCTCTTCGCCGGACCATCCGCGACGATCTTCCCCTGCGCCATCAGGACTATGCGTGGCTGGCTCTCCGCGACGAACTCCACATCGTGGGTGACTATGACGACTGTTTTACCCTGCGTCCTAAGCTGCATCAGGAAGTGTTTGAGGCGTTCCTTCTGGCCGTAGTCCTGCCCCACTGTGGGCTCGTCTAGTACCAGGACGTCTGGGTTCCACGCGAGCACTGAGGCGAGGGCGACACGCTTCCTCTCCCCTCCGCTGAGTATGAAGGGGCTGGACTTCTTGTACCGCTGTATGTCGAGGAGGTTGAGCGCCCAGTCCACCCTGCTTCTCGTCACTTCCTCGTTGAATCCGAAGTTCTTCAGTGCGAAGCTGATTTCCTCCTCGACGTCTTCGGCGAAGAGCTGGTCGTCGGGGTTCTGGAAGACGAGCCCCACCTTCCTCGCCATGGTGGCTATGCTCTTCTGGGAGACGTCCTCGCCGTCTACGAGCACCCTTCCGCTCTTCGCCCTCAGGAGCCCGTTGAAGTGCTTCACCAGCGTCGTCTTACCCGCGCCGTTCTCGCCCATGATGGCGACGTACTCCCCGCGGTTTATGACGAGGGAGACGCCTCTCAGGGCGTCTACACCCGTGGAGTACGAGTAGGCTACGTCCTCCACCTGAACTATCGGGGAGTGGCTGTACTCGCCCACGACGCTGTTGAGTTCGTCTATCTCGCCTCTTGGTTTCGCAGGTGCCTTGTTCGAAAGGTACGGGGCGAGCTCGCGGTAAGCCTCCTCGGCGTCGAGAGGGATGTTCATGTCGAAGCCCCGGTGGCGGAGCCTCCGCCCGAGCTCCACCATCCTGGGTATCCCGACGCCTATGAGGCGCGTCTCGTCGGCGGTAAATATCTCGCGCGGGGAACCATCGTTGACAACCCGCCCCTGGTCGAATACTATTATCCTTTTACAGTGCTTAACCGCGAGGTCCATGCGGTGCTCGATGAGAATGACCGTTATGTCGTGATCCCTGTTGAGGGCGTGGAGGACGTTGAATATCCTCTCCGCCCCGACTGGGTCGAGGAAGGCTGTGGGCTCATCCATCACTATGACGCCGGGGTGCATCGCGAGGACGGAGGCGATGGTGAGCCTCTGCTTCTGGCCCCCCGAGAGCTCGTGCGTCCCACGCTCCCTGAGATGGGTGATCCCCGACTGTTGGAGGGCCCACTCGATCTCGGACCTCATCTTCTCCCTCGGCTGACCGAGGTTCTCGAGGCCGAAGGCTATGTCCTTCTCGACGGTCAGGGAGAAGATCTGGTTGTCGGGGTTTTGGAAGATCAGCCCAACGTGCTTGGCGAGCTCGTACGTGGGGTGCTCCCTCGTCGAAAGCCCGTCTATCTTGACTTCTCCGCGCATCT
>JAUYEB010000096.1 GCA_030691555.1 Candidatus Bathyarchaeota archaeon | reverse complement strand
GCTTGAGGCCGGTGGCGAGTAGGCAGGCGCTGGGTTCGAGGGTCTTGGCGGCGCAGGCGGAGCCGGTGTTTGCCTGGACTCCGACGTCGTCGAGGCTGAGTATGAGTGCCTCGCCCTCGATGTAGCTGAAGCGGACGTTGGCGTTGTTGGGGAGCCGGTTCGTCGCGTGGCCGTTGAGGTAGGCCTCGGGGATGCCCTTGGTGAGGCCCTTGATGAGTCGGTCGCGGAGTTCGGTGAGGCGTTTCGCTTCCTGCGGCATCTCTTCCCTGGCGAGTTCGGCTGCCTTGCCGAAGCCTACTATGCCGGGGGTGTTCTCGGTGCCGCTGCGTAGGCCCTGCTCCTGTCCCCCGCCGATGATGACTGGGCGGAGGCGCAGGCCCTTCTTGGCGTAGAGGGCGCCGACGCCCTTGGGGCCGTAGATGTCGTTGCTGCTCAGGGTCATGAGGTCGATGTCCGTGGCCTTGACGTCGAGGGGTATCTTGCCGAGGGCGGCGGTCGCGTCGGTGTGGAAGTAGGCGCCCTTCCTGTGGGCTATCGCGGCTGCTTCCTTGATGGGCTCTATGGTTCCTATCTCGCCGTTTGCGGCCATGACTGAGACGAGGACTGTCTTGTCGGTGGTGAGTTCGTCGAGTTTGTCGAGGAGGACGGCTCCGCTTGGGTCGACTGGTGCCTGCTGGTACTCCCATCCGCCCCGGGTGAGGTCCTTGAGGATGTTGACGGTGCTTATGTGCTCGACGGCGCTTGAGACGATGCGGTTGCCCTTGTTCTTGTAGCGGTTTGCTGCGCCGATGAGGGCGAGGTTTGTGGCCTCGGTCGCGGAGGCGGTGAAGGTGATCTCGGTCGGGTCGGCGTTTATGAGGGCGGCGACCTGCTCCCGCGCCCTGTTTATGGCTCGGAGGGCGGTGAAGCCCTCGCTGTGGAAGCTGCTGGGGTTGCCGTAGTGGTCGGTGTGGTAGGGGAGCATCTCCTCGAGGACGCGCGGGTCGACGGGTGAGCCCGAGCCGTGGTCCATGTAGGCCTTCAAGGGTGTTTCGCCTTGGGGTGTGTTGGGTGGTTGGTGGATTAAAAGGTTCAGCGTGGGCTTATGGCGTGCTACTGCTCATAACGGTTTTTTTCTTTCTCCGCGTGCGTGCGTATGGGGGGAGTGTGTGTTCGTCGCCGTCGCGTTTCCGGTTATTCGTGTCGCTTTTCAGGTTTGGGGCGTTTTTTGAGGTGTTCTAGCGGCGGAGGGCGGCGGAGGTCGTTCGCCGTGGGGGCGGCATCTTGGTGGGGAATGTGCGCTCTTTTGGAGGGCGTCATGCGTCATCGTCGTTTGCCGTTATCAATCCCTCTGCTTCGGCGATCTCGTTTAGGCGTTTGTCCGATGTGAGGAACAGGTCGGCTTCGGCGTTTTTGGCGGTGGAGATCTGCAGGGCGTCGGCTGCGTAGATGCGGTGTTTTAGCGCGAGTCGCCACGACTCCGAGAGGGCGTCGAGGACCTCGGAGCCGAGCTCCTCCACGTAGTGCTTCTAGGCTGCCGGCGTCAAGATAAGCGGTCTACGCGGCTCTCCCTCATATCCCGGATTATCGTCGCCGAGCCCTCTGTCGAGGTCGGGCGACGCTGCTCGACCTCATTGAGGCTTGGGTACTCGATCGCCCCCCACCCCATCTTCCTCGTGAATGCCTCAAGGATGGCCTCGGCGTCGAAGGAATCGGCGGCGTCGCTCATGAGCTCGCTGAGGCTACGGGAGTCGCCGTAGATGTTCCGTGCCGTCCTCTTTATCCTCTTCAGCTTCTCCTCATCGACGTTGATGGTGGTCTTGACGGTGGTCGTGTGGCTCACCTTGTGTATGGTTATATAATGTGTCTTACTAAAACGCTAATCTCATGTATCCGTCGCCGACGCCGATTCGGTCATCTTCGCTGAACTGCTCAATTTATGAAATCCTTGATTGGTAATGGAGCCTTTTTAGGTGATTTTATTTCCATCGATGCTGAGGTAGATGTGGGTACTATGCGTTTCGGCGTTATAATCGAGCGAGACCCCGACGGTCTCTATGTCGGGTCTGTGCCTGATCTTCCGGGCTGCCACACCCAGGCGAGGACGCTGGATGAGTTGATGCAGCGAATGAAGGAGGCGGTGGAACTCTACCTCGAGGTCGCGCCCGATAAAGAAATGTAGCTACCCTAGCCCTGCTTTTTCTTTATGACGATGATGGTCTCGTCGCCCTCTTTCTTGATGCTGACGACCTCGTGGCCGAGGCGCTCGGCGAGTCGGCGCAGGTCCTCGTAGGCGGCGGGGTCGTCGGCGTGGACCTCCAGGGTCTGGCCGGGCTCGAGTTCGTCCAGGGCCATGCGTGTGCGGAAGACGGGCTCCGGGCAGAAGAGGCCGGTGCAGTCCAGGGTCTTGTCGGGCACAGCTATTCCTCCTCCGCGCGTGCCCTGGGGGGCTGGGTCATGGGGATGACCTCCTCCCTGACGTACTGGAGGTACTGCGCCTGGTCGACGGTGTTGAATATGGTGACGGAGCCGTCGCGTACTAGGCCGACGGTGTAGCCGTACTTCTTGCTCTTGGCGAGGACGTACCAGGGGTCGCCTATGCTGTCGTACTCCTTGAAGAGCTTGGTGTCGACGAGGTCGGGGCCGTAGAGGCTGAGCTTGTTTATGTTGGGGATGTTCATGTTCTCGAAGAAGATGACCTT
>JAUYEB010000035.1 GCA_030691555.1 Candidatus Bathyarchaeota archaeon | reverse complement strand
CGTATTCGAGTAGTAATTTCGCCTCATTCGACTGAAGGAGGATCGCATTACGGCCTACCTCATGGGTTCCACCCATGAATCCTAACTTTACCATTGCTATCTATACCTAACCTAGGCAACGAAGCGACCCGCATTATCGGGCTAGCCCGGCGGATCGTCGAGTCCTTTCCCCGGCGGCCTATCTGGCCCCCTGGGGGGACGGTGCATCTATGGTTTTCACGCACTTATACCTTCCCCTCCGCCCATCCCTAGAAAAGGGGTGATGGATCCCCCCGGTCAGGGGCGCGGGGTCTAGCCTCTCGTCTTCAGGGTGTTGGTGAGCGCGGCGAAGGCGTCCCCCGTCCAGGGGTCGTTGCTCCAGATGGTGGTGAGGTTCATCTTCGCCTCGTCGCAGGCGTCCATGAGGGCCCCCTCGACCTCGTCGTCGAGCTGCCCCCTCCCCCTGTATAGGTAGACGGCGCGGTGCCCGCTCCCCCTCACGTAGGAGGCGACGGCCCCCGCCGTGTACCTCAGCGTCTCGAGGTCTAGGGGCTCGGATATCTCGTACTGTGAGAGGGGGTAGGTCTCAGACAGGTCGGCGGGGACGACGCCGTAGGGGGCCGCGTAGAAGCACAGGTGGAGCCGGTCGATGCCCTCGCCGAGCTCGTTCGCCAGGTGCTGGTATAGCCTCCGGTACTCCTCGCTGCCGTTGAAGGGCCTGCGCGGAGGCTGTGTGACGAGTATCAGCGCCTCCGCGCCTTCCGGCCTACCGTAGTTTGACGCCAGGAGGCGCTCGTACCTCGTGACCTCGGGTCGGGCAAGGCTGTGCTGGTCGTAGTAGAAGACGCCGTGCCCCTTGAAGGCGGGGCTCCCCGCCTCGAGGTCGCCTCGGTACATCCATAGCCTCTTCAGCGCCGACGTCATGGCGGGGTGGCCCCTGCTCCGCCTCTCGACGAGGTCCCAGAGGCTCCCCTCGTAGATGGCCTGCTTGACGGCGTCTATCTCGGTCATGCAGGCGTGGAGGTTGTGCTCCGCGAGGAGCTTTTCACGTTCCGCCTTGGTGGCGGTCTTGATTTCCTCGGCGGTGTGTTTCCGGCATATTGGGCAGGAGCAGGGGAGGTAGCTTATGTCCTCGAGGCGGAGGGTGCCGTGGGGGGTGAGGTACCTCCCATCCTTCGCGTATAGGGCGTAGCTGGCTGAGTCGAAGAGGTCGCACCCCAACGCGGCAGCGAGGCTGAACATCATCGGGTGGCCCGCGCCGAAGAGGTGGAGGGGCCTGTCGGGGGGGAGGTTGCGCTTCGCCGCCACGATCATGTCGACGAGGACGGGGAACATGTAGCGCTCCATGACCTCGGTGGGGCTGCCGAGGGCGTGCACCTGGAAGGGCATCGCCCCGACGCTCCTCGCCGATTTGGCGACGAGGTCGAGGTGGCGACCGCCCTGGACGGGGCCGACCCAGAGGGCGTCGCTGTCGGCTATGAGGGGGATGGCGGCCTCGGCGCGGCGGAGCGTCTCGTCGACCGTGTACTCGACCTTCTCGCGGGGCACGTCCCAGCCGGTGGGTATGTCGAGGATGACGGCGATGTCGCTCCGTATCTTCTTCTGGTACTCGATGATCTCCGGCTGGGTCACCTCGACGCCGCCGTAGACGAGTATCTGGTAGGCGCCCGAGTCCGTCATTACGACGCCGTCGTAGTCGAGGAGCCTGTGGATGTCGAGGTCGGGGACGTCTGAGAAGTTCTTCTTGGTTATGTAGCTGTTGGTGATGACTATGTCGGCGTGGAACTCCTTCCTCATCCTGCTCGGTGGGATGGTCTGGGTGAGGGGGTTTATCACGGGCATGAAGGCGGGGGTCTCGACGGTTCCGCCCTTGGTCTTGAGCCGCCCTATCCTGCCGAGGAGGTCCCTGTCCCTGAGCTCGAACGCCATATCGGCTCTGGGTGTGTGGCGCCGGGTATTTCACCTTGGCGCTGGGTGTGGGAAAACTTACGCACGGCGATACTTATGGAAAAAAAATTTAGCCCTGGGTCTCCGTCTTGAACCTCTGGAAGATGTCCCTGACCCTGTCGGCCGCGGGGCCCGTCCCGTCGATGACGCCGGTCTCGTTGAGCCTTATCTTGCCCATGACTATGATGACGCGCGCCTCGGGGATGAGCTGCACCATGTTGGGGAACACCTTCTCCAGCCTCTCCTTGAGCCCCTCGAGGTTGAACGGCCTCTCGGATGCCAGGATTCGGGCGACGCTGGTCCCGGCGATGAAGACCCTGTGGGCCTTGCCCCGCTCGGTGTTGACGTTGCCAAGGCAGATGCTCAGCGTGTTGGAGTCGTACCCGAGGAGCTCGCCGTCGTAGGACTTGCCCGTGGTGTCGAATACGGCGACGGGCTTTCCGACGAGGAGTCCGAGTTCCTCGAAGAACCTTCTGCTGGTTACAGCCGCCATCTTGTATAACCTCTAGACCACAGATACCCCGCCCTCATATAAAAATGAGAAAGCTCCCGCATCGGAGGCTCCGGCTGTTTAACTGTTAGGCTACGGGCCGAGGCGCCTGAAGCCGGGGGTATAATCCTCCCCGGCGCTGTCCTTCGCCTTTAGGCGCTTCATGAGCTCGGTCGCCTCGGCGGGGGTCTCGGCCCTGCCGTAGACTCGGAGGGTCTTGAGCTCCGTCCTGTGGTTGCAGTTGGGGCAGGTTCGGGTCTGGTTGGCGGTGTTGGCGAGGAGGAGCTCGCCGCACCTCGGGCATCGCACGACGACGTACATCATAGGTCCCTCAGAAGCGCCTCGGCCTCCGGCGCGTCCATCCAGTCGACGGAGCCGTAGCCGCAGGCGGCCTCGCCATCGAGTGCGGCGAGTACCAGCTTAACGGTTTCCTCCGGCGCCTGCCCCGTGGTGTCGATCTCGCATATCTTGGCGTGGTCCTGGGACTTGAGGGCGTCGACGAGGCAGGTGCCTATGAGCTCCGCCTCGACGTTCTCCCGTATCTTCCTGGGGCTGTATCCCCTCTGCTGGAGCTGTGCCCTGAGGACCCATGGTGCCCGTCGGAGGACGACGACGAGCGTGGCTGCGTCTCGGGGGACGACGTCGGGTGAGTAGTGGCCGTCGACGACCACCGGCTTGGTCGACGCCGCGATGATGTTCGAGAGCGCGTGCCTGAGGGCCTTGACGTCGGCGATGGACGTCGCCCTAGACTGGTCCCAGTTGAGACTCATGCCGCCGTCGCGGACGAGGTGGGTTATCTCGACGTGGTCGCCACCTAAGCTATTGGCTAGAATCGATGAGACGGTGGTCTTGCCGGTGCCCGGAACGCCGGTGATTAAAACAACGAGGGGTTGGCTCATTTCCCGGACCGTCAGGGCTTCTCCTCGCCCTCAGCCTTCATCCTGAGCATGTCGCCTATCGTCTTGGCCCCCGTCGCCTTGGCGACTATCCCCGACTTCGCCGATTCGATGCGCTCCACGATGTCGATGCCCAGGTGCTTCCTGATCTTGGAGATGAGCCTCTGGTCGGGGGTGAACTCCTGCTTCTCGAGGTTCTTCACCACGGACTCCTTCTCCTGCATCTTCTTGGCGAGGTCCTTCTCGGACAGGCCGAGCCTCTGGCGCGCCTTCCTTATCTGTGAGCCGTAGTCCTCGGCTAGCTCCAGCTGCTCGACGGACTCCACGTCGTTTCTCGGGCGGGGCCTCGGCGGCGGTGCGCCCTGTGACTGTGATCTGGGCGGCGCCTTGGCGGGCGTCGGCTTGCCGGGGCTCCACTCGGACTGGCCGAAGGAGGCGCACCTCGAGCAGACCGTGAGCCTCGCACCCTCTATGATCCTCCGCTGGGGTGGACCCAGTATCTCCCTACCGCATACCTCGCAGCACATCTCAGAGCCCCAATATTGCTAGGCAAATCGGCTTATAAAGGATAGGCGACCAGTCTGGGGTGGAATGGACGAGGACATTAGGAAGATCCGGGCGATCGCCGAGTACCAGTACGGCCACGGCGCGGGGGCCGCGCTCTTCCCGGACGACGTGAGGATAGTCCACTCGCGGAACACGGGGAGGATCAGGCACATACACCTGGGCGACGCCCTGCAGGCGACATTCCGGCCGAACGACGGTGTCCTGACCCTGACCATAGATGCCGCCAGGCGCCTCCTAGCCAGGGTCCCCGACCTCGGCTACACGGTCACGGTGAGCGACGAGGCCGCCGAGTTCGTATCCCAGGGCAAGAACGTCTTCGCCAAGCACGTACTCCGCGCCGGTGAGAAGATCAGACCCGGAGACGAGGTGATCATAGTCGCGAAGGCCGGAGTGATCGGCATCGGGAAGGCGCTCCTCGTGAGCGGGGAGATGAAGGCCTTCAAGACGGGGGTCGCCGTCAAGACGAGGCGCGGCTCAGAGACCGACGCCTAAACACCCGGGATGGGAAGTGCCCCGGGTCTAAAAAAAATATTTTTCGTTATCTACTGTAGCGGAAGTTGGCGGGGCTACTTCTCGAACTTGTCGCCGAGCCTCGTCTTCTTCCGTGTCTCGCCCTTGCTGAAGTGGGCGAGGCGGGCGGCGGTGTCGTTCGCCTTCTCCATCTCCCGGGCCTCGTCGGCGGTCTTCGCCGCCTGCCTGAGCAGCTCGTGGGCCGCGGCGAGGATGGGCAGGTACCTCTCGGGCTCCTCGACCTTGAAGGTGCCCTCGGTGCTGAGGTTGGCGACTCGGCGGGCTGCCTCGAATGCTGCCATGGCCTT
>JAUYEB010000305.1 GCA_030691555.1 Candidatus Bathyarchaeota archaeon | reverse complement strand
CAGCTCGTCCTGTCTGACGGGGTCTATGGTCTTCTGGGTGCCGTCAGTGCGGGTCAGTACCCTGCCCTCGGCCCTCTCCTTGACCTCGCCGATGATGGTGGCCTGAACACCTATGCCCTCGAGGGCGGCGAGGACCTTCCCGACGCCCGCCTCGTCGACGGCCATGAGGAGGGCGCCGGAGCTGAGGAGCTTGAGGGGGTCCACGCTGAGTGTCTCGGTGATGACCGCCGTCTCTGGGGCGACGGGTATGAGGTTCTCCTCGACGCTGAGGCCGACGCGGGCCGCGGCTGCCATCTCGTAGAGGCCGTTGAGGACTCCCCCCTCGGTGGGGGTGTGCATCGAGTGGACGCCCCCCGTCTCTACTGCTTTTAGGGCCTCGGGGACGACACTGATTGAGTCGATCATCCTTCGGGCCCTCTGGAGGGTCTTCGGATCGATCTTTCGCTTGAGCTTCTCCTCGAGGTCGTAGGCGAGTATGCTGGTCCCCTCGAGACCGGCGGTCTTGGTTAGGATCACCCTGTCCCCAGGGCGGGCCCCGCCCGTGGTGACGTACCTGTTCTTTGGCGCCTCACCCATCATGAAGCCGGCTATGATGGGCTTATCGAGGCCCGCCACGCACTCGGTGTGGCCTCCTATGAGCTGGACGCCGAGCTCCTTGCAGGCGCGGTCTATCTCTTCCATGATCTCCTCGAGCCTCGCTTCGGTGGCGCCCTCGGGGAGGAGGATGGTGTTCATGAACCAGAGGGGCCTAGCGCCGCGTGCGGCGACGTCGTTCGCGTTTACGTGGACTGCTAGCCTGCCTATGTTGCCGTCTGCGCCCGTTATGGGGTTGGCCTTGGCGACCAGGACCTTGGCCCCCATGTCGATTATGGGTGCGTCCTCCCCTAGGGCGGCCCCCCTTAGGACCCTCTCGGAGGAGACGCCGAGCCTGTTGAGGACGCATCGCCTGAGGACGTCTTGGGGCACCTTGCCGGTGCGTAGTCTCCTGTTCGGGGGCATCCTGTGTCGTTTCTCTATTGGTTGGGTGGCTGTTTAAAGGTTTCAAGGGCGGTCACTTTCACCCACCTCTCCTCAGTTGATCCGCTGGAACCTACGTAAAGCATAAATCCGCACCGGGAGGAGCCCCTGACGGGGGAGACCATCACTGGGCGATCAGAGACTCATCGTCGACGAGGGCGTCCTCGACATCAACTACATACCGTCCCGGCTGCTCCACCGCGAGGGTGAGCTCCGGTCGCTCAGGGTGACCTATGACTTCATGTTGTCTGCTCCCTACGAGATGAGCCAGAGGGCCGTGATAGTGGGCGGTGTGGGCTCGGGGAAGACTGCGCTCGCCCGGGTCTTCGGCAGGTGGCTCAGGGACGAGGCGAGGAGGAAGAGGCTCAGGGTCGAGTACGTCCACGTCAACTGCAGGGAGCTCAGGGGGAGCCTCTTCATGGTCCTCAGGAGGGTCGTGAAGACGCTGCGCCCCGAGTTCCCCGAGCGCGGCTACGCGCCGAACGAGCTCATGGAGACGCTCATGCAGCTGCTCGGGGAGGACAACGGGCAGCTCCTGCTCTGCCTCGACGAGGTGGACGCACTCATAGACACGGAGGGGAGCGACGCCCTCTACCAGCTCACGAGGGTCCACGAGTCTCAGCCCGACGCGCCGCGGCGACTGAGCCTGCTCATGATCACGAAGGACCGCAGCATCTTCGAGAGGCTCGACAGGAGCACCCTGAGCAGCCTCCAGAGGAACGTGGTCGAGATGCCCGAGTACTCGACGCCGCAGCTCGGCGACATCGTCGCCGCGAGGGCCGAGGCCGCCTTCAGGAGGGGCGTGGTGCCGCTCGAGGTGGTGGACTTCATAGCGGAACTCGCCTCGTCGGAGAGCGGCGACGCGAGGTGCGCCATAGACCTCCTTTGGGGGGCGGGGAAGAGGGCGGAGATGGAGGGCGCCGCCCAGGTGAGGCCTGAGCACGTCAGGCAGGTAAGCGCGGGCGTACTCTCACCGGTGAAGAAGGAGGGGCTCAACCACCTCAGCCTCCACGAGAGGCTCACCCTCCTCGCCGTGGCGAGGTTCTTCCGCACCAGCACATCGCCCCACGCGACGACGGGGGAGGTGGAGCAGCTCTACAGGGTCGCATGCGAGGAGCGCGGTGAGACGCCCCGCGCCCACACGCAGTTCTGGAAGTACCTGGAGGGGCTGAAGGCGACGGGGATAATCTCCTCCAGGGTCGACTCGGGGAGCCAGGGGCGGACCCAGCTGATCACGCTGGGGAAGGTCACGGCCGAAGACCTCGAACGGGAGGTGCTCAGGGACGTCAAGAAGTAGGACACAGGCCGAGGAGCTCCTCGGCAGCCGAGGCAGGATCAGGACCCTCCAGGTACTCGCGGAGAGCGGTGAGCTCAACATAAGCGAGGTGAGCCGCAGGACGGGGCTCAACTACACGAGCGTGGAGAGGCACCTTTCGAAGCTGACGAAGCTTGGGCTCGTCAAGGAGAAGCGGTACGGCAAGATCAGGATATTCCAGACCCTCTTCCACACGCTCACGATCCGCTTCGAGAAGGGCGGCTC
>JAUYEB010000284.1 GCA_030691555.1 Candidatus Bathyarchaeota archaeon | reverse complement strand
GCGGGGTGCTGGACGTCGATCTCCTCCAGGACCTTCGCGCCGTCGCTGGTGATGGTGATGTCACCGAGGCTGTCGATGAGCATCTTGTCCATCCCGCGGGGGCCGAGGGTGCTCTTCAGCACCTCCGCCACTATCTGGCCGGCCATCATGTTGCTGCGGCGCGCGTCGCGGCCGCGGCTCCTCTTCGTGTCCTCCTTGAGGACGATTACCTGCTGGTTACCCTGGTATGCCATCTTGTTTCACCTACATCATCGGGGGCATGCCGCCCATGCCTCCCATACCGCCCATGCCCTCTGCGCCGGGCGGCGGGCCCTTGCTCTTCGTGGACGCGATCACGTCATCTATCTTGAGGAGCATCGTCGCCGCCTCGGTGGCGGACTTTATGGCCTGGGCCTTGACGACCATCGGCTCGATGACCTCGATCTTCTCCATGTCGCTTATCCTGCCCTCGAGGGCCTCGACTCCCGCCCACTTCTCGCCCTTGGCGTGGCGGCTCTGCAGCTCAGCCATGGCGTCGATGGGGTCCATGCCGGCGTTCTCGGCCAGCGTCATGGGGATGACCTCGATGGCGTCCGCGAAGGCGGCGACGGCTAGCCTCTCCCTGCCCTTGAGCTTCTCGGCGTAGGCGCGTAGCCTCCTGGCGATCTCGATGTCGACGGCGCCTCCGCCGGCGACTATCTTGGGCGTCTCGATGACGTCTTTAACGACGCAGAGCGCGTCGTGGATGGACCTCTCGGCCTCGTCGACGATCCTCTCTGTTCCGCCGCGTATCAGGATGCTTACGGCCTTGGGGTTCTTGCACCCCTCGACGAAGAGGAGCTTGTCGGAGCCGATCTTCCTCTCCTCCACGGCCTCGGCGTAGCCGGCGTCGGAGGCGGATAACTCGTCGACGCTGCTGACGACCTTGGCGCCCGTCGCCTTGGCGAGTGCCTCCATGTCGCTCTTCTTGAGCCTGCGGGCGGCCATGATGCCCTCGCGTGCGAGGAAGTGCTGCACCATGTCGTCGATGCCCTTCTGGCAGAAGAGGACGGTCACGCCCGCGTCCTTGACCTTCTTGACCATGTCGCGGAGCATCTTCTCCTCCTGGTCGAGGTAGGCCTGCATCTCGTCAGGGGTCTCTATGCTGATCTTGCTGGTGAACTCGGTCTTCTCGATCTCCATCGCGGCGTCGAGGAGCCCGATCTTGGCCTTGTGGACGTGCTTAGGCATGTCGCTGTGGGCGACCTCCTTGTCGATGACCAGCCCCCTGATGAGGGCTGTGTCCGTCATGGAGCCGCCTGGCTTCTTCTCCACCTTGACCATGTCGAGGTCGACCTTCCAGCCGCCGTTCGCCTCCTCGGCGACCTGCAGGATCGCGTCGACGGCGGTCTCGGATAGGTGGCCGCTGTGGCCTGAGACCAGCTTGGTCGACATCGTCGTCTTGGCGACCCTCTTCAGGGTCTCCCTGTCCCTCGGCTTGACCTTGATGGCTATCTCGTCGAGCACCTTGAGCGCCTGCTCCTGTGCGTCGCGGTAGCCGTCGATGATGACGGTGGGGTGGACCTTCTTGTCCATGAGGTCGACCGCCTTCCCCAGGAGCTCGCCGGCTAGGACGACGACAGTTGTTGTACCGTCGCCGACCTCGTTGTCCTGGGTCTTCGAGACCTCGACCATCATCTTCGCCGCGGGGTGCTGGATGTCCATCTCCTTCAGCATCGCCGCCCCGTCGTTGGTGATCGTGACGTCGCCGAAGCTGTCGACGAGCATCTTGTCCATTCCCTTGGGGCCGAGGCTGGTCTTGACAGCCCCCGCCACTATCCGAGCGGCCATTATGTTGTTGCCGCGGGCGTCGTTGCCCGTGGAGCGCTCGGTTCCCTCCCTTAGGATGTAGATTGGTTGTTCCTGTTTGCTCATACGTTATTCATCTCGATCCAACTCGGTATCCGGGGTATGGCTCCGTTCGACCACGACTCGGGCCGAACCGCAGCCATGCTCGGTATACCACGTTTGGTTGTAAACCGAAAGTTGTACACCATACGGTATAAAAAGGCTTTTGGTGGCACCGGGTGGTGGCCGCTCAGTACTTCAGGTGCACCATGTTGTCCTGGTTCTCGATGATGTCTTCGCGCTCCAATTCGGATATGATGTCCTTGACGGTGTCTTCGCCGATCTGGAGCGCCTTGGAGAGGGCCTCAATGCTCATGGGGCCGAGGTCTATAAGGTGCTGGATTACCTGCCTCTTCCTCCGGTCGACCTCCTCGAGGGCGTTCTGCGCCGCGCCGAGGGCGAGGTTCCGGATGTAGAGCAGCCTCGCGCGGCGCTTCTCGAGCCCTTCGAGTTCGTCGTCTATCACCTGGATTATCTGGCGGATAGGTGAGACGTCGTCGACCTCGGCCTCCTCGTCGATGTCCTTGACCTTCTCCTCCAGGTTCTCCATGTAGTCGTCCTCCTGTATCCAGTGGTGGGGGTTGTTGAAGCTGATCAGCCTCTCGTTGTAGAGGCTGGGGCTGAAGTCTATCTGTAGGCTGTAGAACTTGTTCAGGTGGAAGACGTTCTTGTCGGCTCCTAGCCGGCTCTTCTGGCGGACGACGTCGACGAGCTCCGCGTCCTGTATCACCTTGAGGTGCTTCGCGGCGAGCTGCTGGTTTATGTTGAGCTCGTTGCTCAGCCTGAGCGTGTAGTCTGGTCCCTCGCTGAGCTTCTTTATGATGTTGCGTCGGACGGGGTTCCCTAGGACGCCTACGACGGTCTCGAAGTCCTTCCGGGAGCCCTTCTTTTTGCCAGACACCGGTTGTAAACCGAAAGTTGTAAACCGGCTTGGGGCACTTAAATCTTACGTGGAGGGGTCGGGGGCGTCGAAAAGCGGCGATGCTGGGGGGCGTTGTGGCCTCTAGCCGAATATCGACTTCCATCGGTATGTGAGGCAGCCGCACTCCTCGTCCTCGGGGTCCGTCTCGGCGACCGTGTCGAGGAGTGCCTGGCCCGTGGGGCGCGCCCACTTCGCCTGGAAGTCGCTGAACGCCATCCTCCCCTCCCACGTCGTTGAGACGCAGCCCTCGCCGTAGTTGGAGACGACCTCGACGCACGCGTAGCAGGCGCCTATCTCCCTGGCGAAGTATATCTCGGGGACGAGGTTCATCGTGACGACGTCTATGCCCGCGTTGGTGTATCTTATCCTGATCTCGTCCGGGGACTCCAGGTGGGGGCCCTCGGCGACGCCCACCACGCCTCGTTGGAAGACCCGGGGGAAACCCGCCTTCGTCACGTTCATGTAGAGGTTCCTGCTTAGCTCGGGGCAGAAGGCTTGGTGGAGGCGGTAGCTCGTCCTCTCCCCCTCGACGCCCTTCGACTCTAGCGCCCTGAAGAAGGCCTGGCACCTCTTCGTCGTGTAGTCGACGAAGCCGTCGGGTACCACGGCGTCGGC
>JAUYEB010000189.1 GCA_030691555.1 Candidatus Bathyarchaeota archaeon | reverse complement strand
CCGGCGCAGGTCCTCGTATGCTGCGGGGTCGTCGGCGTGGACCTCCAGGGTCTGGCCGGGTTCTAGTTCGTCCAGGGCCATGCGTGTGCGGAAGACGGGTTCGGGGCAGAAGAGGCCTGTGCAGTCGAGGGTCTTGTCGGGCATGGCTACTCCTCCTCCGCGCGCGCCCTGGGGGGCTGCGTCATGGGGATGACCTCCTCCCTGACGTACTGGAGGTACTGGGCCTGGTCGACGGTGTTGAAGATGGTAACCGAGCCGTCGCGTACCAGCCCCACGGTGTAGCCGTACTTCTTGCTCTTCGCCAACACATACCAGGGGTCGCCGATGCTGTCGTACTCCTTGAAGAGCTTGGTGTCGACGAGGTCGGGGCCGTAGAGGCTGAGCTTGTTTATGTTGGGGATGTTCATGTTCTCGAAGAAGATGACCTTGGTGCCCTCCTTGTTGGCGACGTGGAACTTCTTCATGGTCTCGGGGAGGATACGTGCCTCTACTATGACTCCCATCTCGCCGTAGGCGATCTCGCTGAGCCTGTTGGCCACCCTGTTGGCGATTGCCTTCTTGTCGACGACGACGAGGTAGGTGCGGTTCTGGTGCTCGCTCATGCTGAAGAGCACCTCCTTGGTCGCGGCTGCTGGGAGGACCTTGCCGCGGTGGTAGTTGTAGACGATGTGGTCGTAGCTGTATAGGCCGGTGAGGACGTTGTCGGTGATGGAGACGTTGGCGACCTCGGTGAGCAGGGTCAGCTTGAAGACGCCCTCGGCGTACTCCTCCTCGACCTTGTGCCCCTCTAGGGCGGCCGCGACATCTGCGAGCTTTTTGTACTCCGTCGAGACGAAGACCTTCCCAGCCGTCGGCATAGGTTACACCTAAGGCAAGGGGAAGACCGGGCGCAATTTAAGGGTAATGAGAAACCCGCCGGCTCATGGCAGCCCCTTGAAGAGCCGGTCCATCCCCTTCCGGTACTCCTCGAAGGCCGCCCTTCCCCGCGCCGTCACCCTCAACATGGTATGAGGCTTCCTATCGACGAAATCCTTCACCACCTCTATGTAGCCCGCCCCCTCCAGCTTCGCCATGTGGCTGGAGAGATTCCCGAAGGTCAACCCCGTCTGCCTCATGAGGAATAGGAAGTCCGCCGAATCCACGACATAGAGGTGGGCCATGATGAGCAGCCTAGCGGGCTCGTGGATCACCCTGTCGATCCCGTCGACCGGAAGCTCAGCCAACTTGACCATCGACCGCCTGCACCGGGTACTTCGCTATGAACCTGTGGAGGAGGTAGCCGCCGTAGCCGAGGACCACCACGCCAAGCACTATGAGGTGGAGACCGAAGGGCAGTCCCGAGTATTGGGCGCCGCCGATCAGCACGAGGGCGATGGCGGAGTAGGCGTAGAACCGTGGGATGTAGGCCACCCTCGCGTAGACGGCGCCAGTGACCGCGACGCCAACACCCATGATGAGCCTCCAGTAGTCGGTGATGAGGTAGTAGTAGAATGGTCTGGACGTGTTCGTGGCCGCCCACCATAGGGCGAAGCCCGCGGCGACGCCTGCGCCGACCACGCCCGTTAGAAGAGCTTTTGGCAGTCCCTCCTTTCCCCGCCCCGAGAAGCGGACCATGCCGATCCTCGGCAGCGTGTACTCCCTCTTCAACCACCAGTAGGATGGTATCACGACGACGACCCAGAGTATACTGAAGGAGGAGTCGTCCGTGAAGGCCAAGAACCCCCAGATGAGTCCCAGCAACCCAATCATTATGTCGATTATGCCGTCCTCATGAAAGGAGGACATCGCCTTCCTCCGCAGTTCCTTGAGATCGATATTGCCGCTCATTTTTTACCCTCGATCACAGAGAGCTTTGTGAAACATATATACTTTGTGATACAAAGTATATTTATTCGACTGGTACTTTACGGGAATTCCCCCACCTTTATTCTATCGAGGTTGGTCCTCGCCTCGACCGGGGAAGCCTCGATCCACGAGCCCCATAGCGACCCCAGCTTTTCACAGGGGTACTCCCCACACCCGCCGCAGTTATCGAGTCCCTTCCCCTTGGCGCAGGCCCTCACGGGGCACTTGGCGCAGAAGGCGTGTAACCTGTGGTCGCTGTGGCAGCCGTCGCACCAGATGTCCTCCGGTTTATAGTCGCCCTCCTCGGGGTTGGACCAGCGCCTCGCGGTCTCGGTCGCTGAGGCGTAATCACTCCCCCTCGTGGCAACGTACGCCCTGCACTTCGAGCAGTCCAGCCCGCAGCACGACATGATCCCCTCAGTCATGGTTCAACGTCTCCCCCTTCCCATCGGGCCGAGTAAGCCTGGCGGCGTCACCTGACCGCCCCAGAGACCGCGAGGCGTAGAGCCTCATGAAGGGGATTATCCGCTCGATGATCTTGTTCTCCCCCTTCTTCAGGTGCTCCTGGAAAGTCGTCCTCTTCACCCTCTCCCTCCTCGCGATCTCCTGGATGTCCGCCGACCGGGGTAGCCGGTAGTAGCCGTGGCCGTAGGCGCGGATCAGGGCGTCCATCTGCCTCCCAGTCAGCGAGGAGAAGATGGAGTCCGCCTCCAGCAGGCTCCCCGCGAGCGACCCCCTCACCTCCGCCTTCCCCAGCACCTCGACGGTGAAGCCCCTCCCCTCGAGGCGCCTCACCACCTCGGCGAAGTCCTCGTGCCTGAAGAAGACGAGGCGGTAGTGATCCCAGCCCCCCACCATCACCTCGGGGGAGACCACGAGCACCGGCAGATCCTCGACGTTCATCCCCACGCTGTTCTGGGGCGTGCAGAAGCACGTGGACTCTATGAGGTGGATGCCGCCGCCCCCCGACTCCCCGACGACTGTGGCGACCCTCCCCACCTCCTCCAGCACCTCCCCATACTCCGAGGGGTCACCCACCTCGACCTCAAGAACCTCGTTAACCCTGTTGCACCACGTGTAGACCCGCATGGACGGGTGCCTCCCACTAAGCTCTAGGAGGGCGCCCCCATGCTTGACCCGGAAAAGGACCTCGAAGGCAGTCACATGACAGCCTCCGCGTGTGAGTTGATAGAAATATCGCCGTCACGTGACGCTACTTTAGGATCTCGCGGAAGACCCTGAGGTGGTTGCCGCCGAGTATCTTCTTCATGTCCTCCTCCGCGTAGCCGCGTCGGACGAGTTCGCGGGTGATGTTCGGCATCTTCGAGGCGTCCTCCAGCCCCACGGGCGGTGTGCCTATGCCGTCGAAGTCGCAGCCGAGCCCCACGTGGTCCGGCCCCACCCTCTTCACGATGTAGTCGATGTGGTCTACGAGCTTCTCCACGGTCGCGCCCTCCTTGGCGACGAAGTCGGGGGCGAAGTTCATCCCCGCCACCCCGCCGTGATCCGCGAGGGCCTGAAGCATGTCATCCGTGAGGTTCCTCTTGTGGTCGCAGACGACGCGGCTGTTGCTGTGGCTCGCCATGAAGGGGCCCTTCTTCACATCGGAGACGTCCCAGAAGCACGTGTCGCTTATGTGGCTCGTGTCGAGGACTATGCCGAGTCTGTCCATCTCCTCTATGGCCTTTACGCCGAGGTCGGTGAGCTTGCTCTCGGCGCGTGAGGCGGCGAGGCCGTCCGCGAACGGGGTGCGCCAGTTCCACGTGAAGCTGATCATCCTGACGCCGAGCTTGTAGAAGTCGCGGAGCACGCCGAGGTCCCCCATGAGGGGCTCCCCGCCCTCGATGGCGAGGAGGCCGCTGCACCTCCCCACCTCCTTCGCGGCGAGTATCTCCCCCACGGAGACCACCGGCACGATCCCCTCCTTGTTCGCCTCCATCTCCCTGTAGAAGACGTCGGTCATCTGCATCGCGGTGAGCAGGGCGTCGTGCTGCCCCTCCCTGCGCCCCGTGTACATGGCGAAGGTCTGGCAGTCCACGCCCCCCTCCCTCATCCGGGGGAGGTCGA
>JAUYEB010000168.1 GCA_030691555.1 Candidatus Bathyarchaeota archaeon | reverse complement strand
ACGTGCGCGGCCGACTCGGCTCCGACGCCGTCGTCTCGATGAAGATGAACTGCGACGACTTCAGCGAGGACGGCTTCACCGTCGACGAGGCCGCGCAGGTCGCCCACGCCATGGCGGTCCGGGGGATCGACATGATAGAGGTGAGCGGCGGAGGCATCGGCGGCGAGGACGAGTACAGGCCCCGCGCCAGACACGCCGACCCGGCGCTATCCGAGCCGAGCTTTGGCGGCCACTGCGAAAAGATCAGGGCGACGACCCGGCCGAAGCCCCTCGCCCTCGTGAACGGGTTCCGCACCAAGGCTGCCATGCAGGCAGTCGTCGACAGGGGCGTCGCCGACCTCATCAGCCTCAGCCGCCCATACATCCGTGAGCCCGACCTCGTGAAGAACCTCAGAGACGGGCAGACGGAGGCGGCCTGCATCAGGTGCGACGCCTGCGAGGCGACCTCGGTCTTCAGCAAGGAGATGCTCCGCTGCAGGGTGGCGTGAAACCGAGCAAGATAGTTGTTACTCGACAGCCTACCAATAGTTCGAAACCGGTTTCTTACTAAGAGTGATTAGCTGTCTGAGAGAACGTCTTCTTGGCGATTAGTTGGATAAGGTGAAAGAGTACGCGTTAATTGGGGTCGTCGTCATACTCGGCGTCCTCGCCGGGGCCGTCTACGCCTCGAAGGTCGGAGGGGAAGCCACCGTGCTGAACATGCGCGAGGGTCTGCCTGATTCGGCTGAGGCGAGGCTCGCCCTCGAGAACGAGGCGATCGAGATAGCACTCGCCGACCCCAGGGTCAAGCCACTTACGGAGGGGAAGGAGGTCACGGTCTCCGCCTCGTTAAAGCTGCGTTTCTCGTTAAAGTCTGTAGATAACCAGACGGAAACTTACTATGCTCAGTGGGATGGGAAAAATAGGGCCCTAGTCATAATCAGGTACCCCGACGATACCGGCTACGCCTTCGACGTAAACATAACTGACAAGCTGGTCGAAGAGCCCCGGAGAGTGGCCTGGGAGGACGGGGGAAAGTCCTTCAAGTATCTGCCCTAATTGTATCTACTGGCCATGCAAGGAGGGTTGGTAGGCTGAGGGATCTGAGGCTCGTGTTCTTCGCCGGGCTTCTCGTCTCCATGTTCGTTCTCACAGTTAAGGCCCTACAGCCGATCTCGATACAACTCGTCGTAGACGGGCAGAGCATCGAGTTCACCCAGCAGCCACTGTTCTACTCATCGTGGGACCTGGCGATGATAGGTGTCTCGGCGTTCACCGCAGGCATCTGCCTCACTATCCTATCCATGGGGAGAGGGTCACGAATCGATCTTCGTGGCTCTAAGGCGGATTTTTCCAAGTTACTCGAGGGTGTTGAGGACGAAGACGAGAAGAGGCTCCTCGGGTTCATCGTCGATGCGGGTGGCTGCATGTATCAGAGCGATCTGGTTGACCGGAGCGGGTTCTCAAAGGGAAAGGTCAGCCTCGTCCTCGATAGGCTGGAGGCGAGAGGCGTGGTCAAGCGAGAGAGAAGCGGAATGACCAATCTCGTTACGATGATCCCTCGGTCCTAAGCGGGGTGCCTTCGCGCTCCTGTATCTGAAGCTCATGAGGCGCTGACGCCGGCCCCCCCGTAAGTACTATCCGTATCCAGCGCCCACTGAGGGGAAACGATATTATAGAGGGCGGCGCGCAGCGATAGGCAAAATCCGCGACCACCCATGACCGCGATACTATCCTCCATCCGGCAGGCCCTCAGCAGCCGCAACCTCATGGTCATCACCCTGACGCAGGGGCTCTTCATGTTCACCGCGAGCCTCTGGTGGCCCTACTGGAGCCTCTACATACAGAACCTCGGCGCCTCCGTCACCCTCGTCGGCCTCATCTTCACGGCGGAGATGTTCTTCCAGCTCGTCTTCCAGCTCCCCGGCGGATACCTCACCGACCGCCTCGGGAGGAAGAAGGTGATACTCCTCGGCTCCCTCTGCCGCGGCATAAGCCCCATCATCTACCTCCTCACGGGGACCTGGGAGTGGGTCGTCCTCGGCCTCCTCTTCACTCAGGCATCGAACATGATGATACCCGCCATACACCCGCGAGACCACGATACCCATCGAGGTGACCCACACCGTCGTCCACTACTTCTGGCCAGAGAAGTCATTCACGAGGGAGCTGCCAAGGTACCCGCCCACCCACTTCTTCGAGTAGCACCCCGGGGGCCCGAGCCCCCCTTTTCCCATCCACGAGGACGCTTAACCGGGATTCCAAACATCATCATACGGGTCCGGATTCGCTTTAAAACGCCGCCCCCAGAAAGATTTCTGCACACATCCGGGGTCTGTTCCGCATGTCCGCCATCGAGGTCAGCCACCTATCCAAGAGCTTCGGCCGGGTCCAGGTACTCAGGGACGTCTCCCTCAGGGTCGCGGAGGGGGAATTCTTCGGCCTCTTCGGCTCCAACGGGGCCGGTAAGACGACCCTCCTCAGGATAATATCGGGGCAGCTCTCCGCCGACTCGGGCGAGGCGGTCACGGCGGGCCACCCCGTGTCGGACCCGATGGCCGTCAAACGGGCCGTCGGCATAGTCCCCGAGGCGGAGTCTCCCCCGACCTTCCTCACGGCGATGGAGGCGCTGGAGCTCGCCTGCAGGATCAGGGGCCTCGACGACGTAGGGGGCAGGGTCGACCGTTGGCTCCGCTTCTTCGACGTGGAGGAGAAGGGCGACGTCCTCTGCAGGGACCTCTCCAAGGGGCAGAGGCAGAAAATCATGCTCGCGAGCGCCTTCATCCACGAGCCCCGGCTCATCCTCCTCGACGAGGCCTTCATCAACCTCGACCCCATCTACCAGCGCCGCCTCCGCGACTACCTCCGCGGGCTTCACGATGAGGGGCGCACCGTCTTCATGTGCACACACGTCCTCGAGATGGCGGAGAAGCTCTGCAGCAGGGTCGCCGTCATCGACGGCGGCAGGATAGTCGCGGAGGGGACCATCGACGAGCTCCGGTCCCGAGAGGGGGAGGGGCTGGAGGAGATATTCATGCGCGCCGTGGACGGTGTGAACGCGCATGTCCCTTGACCTGGACCTGCGACTCCTCGTCGGGATGATGAAGGAGGAGTGGAGGCTTCACAGGTCCCTCGTCGGCGGGCTGGGCTCCGCCCTATTCCCCTTCATGATCTTCTTCCTCACCGCCTTCTGCGCAGTCGTCGCCCCGTTCATCCTCCACAACCTCCCACTGGCGACGATCCTGCTCATGCTCCACGCCGCGTCCATCATCTACGGCTTCTTCGTCGGCGGATTCGGCGCGATGGGGGAGTACGTGATGACCCGGCGCCTGGGGCAGGTGAACATGCTCCTCCGGCTACCCCAGGTCTACCCCATCAGCTTCAGGAGGGTGATGGCGGTCTTCTACGTCAAGGACTCCGTCTTCTACCTCGTCTACACCTACGTCCCGATGGTGCTCGGCATCGGCGTCGGAGCCGCGCTCGCCGGCTTCTCCGCCCCCGGGGTGCTCAGGCTCGGCGCCACCATGTTCCTCACGTTCATGCTCGGGATGGGCCTGAGCTTCGCCGTCTCCGCCGCCTCGGCGAGGTCCAGGGTCGCCGGGGCCGCGGCCTCGATGGGGCTCCTCGCCGTCGTCGCCCTCGTCTACCCCCTCGGCGTCCTCCAGCCCCACCACATCCTGCTACCACTGGGGTACTGGGTCGACGGATCGTTGGCTTGGCCCCTCTCCTCGGCGGCCATGGCCGTCGTCCTCGCCGCGGCGGGCGCCCTCCTGATGAAGGAGAGGTTCGAGGCCCAGCAGATGAAGTACGCCGACTCCCTCCTCGGCGTCGAGGGGCGCCTGGGCGTCCTCGGCGGGCTCAGGTCCCTCGTCGCGAAGGAGTGGCTCGAGCTGGCTCGGAGCGGCAGCCTCGCGCCGGCGGTCGGCGGCTACACCCTCCAACTCCTCGCCGTCTACTTCATAAGCTGGCTCTTCGAGACGGGCCTCGGCGTCCAGCTCGGCTTCAACGTCATCTTCTACAGCGCCTTCGTCGGCTTCATGGGCGTGATGACCTACAGCAGC
>JAUYEB010000009.1 GCA_030691555.1 Candidatus Bathyarchaeota archaeon | reverse complement strand
CGTCTCCGGGTCGGGCCACGCCCACCAGGAGCTCGTGAGGGGTGTCTACACGGAGTTCAGCGGCTACACGCTCGCGCTCGTCGAGCTCGGTCACTGGACGAAGGTCGCCCTGCTGCTCGGATTCGCGAGCCTCTTCTGGGCGCCCAACCTCATAGTAGGTATGGCGCTGGCCTTCGCGCTCTTCTTCGTCGTCTTGGTCATCGATAACAGCTACCCGAGGCTCGACTGGAAGACGATGGTCAAGACCACATGGGTCGTCGGTTTCCTGCTGATAATCGCGAACATCGCCGGGCTCATCGCCCGGGTGGTGATACTATCATGAAGACGATGACGAAGGCGCGGCTCAAGTCGCCGTGGGTCCTGCACTTCGACTGCGGCAGCTGCAACGGCTGCGACATAGAGATACTCGCCGCTCTCACGCCCAAGTTCGACGTCGAGCGCTTCGGAATAGTCAACATAGGCGACCCGAAGCAGGCCGATGTTCTCGTCGTGACCGGCCCCGCAAACAAGCGCAACCAGCGCGTCCTGAAGAACCTATACGACCAGATGCCCCAGCCGAAGGCCGTCATCGCGATCGGCGAGTGCGCCTGCACCGGCGCGATATTCCACACCTGCCCCAACACCCTCGGGGGCGTCGACAAGGTCATCCCCGTGGACGTCTACGTCCCCGGGTGCGCGGCCCGCCCCGAGTCGATCGTGGACGGCGTCGTGCTAGCGCTTCAGAAGCTCCAGAAGGTGAGCGAGGGAGAGAAGGTGGACTAAGATGACGACACAGCAGTTCGAGACAAAGACGAAGACCGAGAACATCGCCGCGGGTAAGTCGGAGATGTTCAACAGGCTCAACGAGCTGAAGGCTCAGGGCGCACGCCTCATAACCATCACGGCGCTCGACCACGGCAAGGAAATGGAGTACGTCTACAACTTCGCCAGGGACCTCGACGTCGTGAACCTCAGGGTCAAGACCCCGAGGAAGGAGCCGATGCCGAGCATCTCGAGCCTCTACCCCTCCGCCTTCCTCTTCGAGAACGAGCTCCAGGACCTCTTCAAGATCCAAGTATCGGGTATAAGCGTCGACTTCGGCGGCAAGCTCCTCACGATAGAGGGCGCCGACGACACGACGCTCGTGAAGCCCGCGGTGGGCCCCGCGCCGTTCATCAAGAGGTTCTACGGCCGCTGCCGCGAGGCGTGCCCCGGCTCCGTCAACGCCCCCAAGTACATCCGCCAGATAGCGGAGGGCAACCCGCAGGGCGGCTACGACACGTGCGCCGAGCGCGCGCCGCTCCCGGCCATACTGGGCCGGGTCTGCTTCGCCCCCTGCCAGGATGGGTGCCGCCAGGAGATCAACGACGAGCCCATACAGATCAGGATCCTGAAGAGGTGCACGGCCGACTCGATGCCGAGCCTGCGCCGGAAGATGAAGAGGGCGAAGCCCACCGGGAAGAAGGTCGCCGTCGTCGGCGGGGGCCCCGCGGGCGTCGGCTGCGCCTACTTCCTCGGCCTCCTCGGCCACGAGGTCACCCTATTCGAGAAGGGGGATCGGTGTGGCGGCGCCATGCTCTGGGGGATACCCAAGTACAGGCTCCCCAAGGACCTCCTCGAAGACGAGCTGCAGGCCCGCCTAGAGGAGGGGGGTGTGACCCTCAAGACGAAGAAGGACGTCAAGAACCTCAAGACACTGAAGAAGGAGCACGACGCCGTCTTCGTCGCCATCGGCGCGCTCGACAGCTACAAGCTGGGCGTCGACGGCGAGGACAACAAGGGCGTCATGGACTTCCGCGAGCTCCTGAGCCTCGTCAACGTGCACGATAAGACGCCGTCCATCGGCGACAGGGTCGCCATCATAGGCGGAGGCAACAGCTCGATAGACGCCGCGCGCGTCTCCAAGCGCCTCGGAGCCGGCAACGTCGTCATGTACTACAGGCGGACCGAGAAGGAGATGCCCGCCTCGCCCCACGAGATCCACGGGGCGCTCCAGGAGGGCGTCAACTTCGAGTACCTCACGGCCCCCGTGAAGATAGAGCGGGGGAAGTCTCTGAAGCTCACCCTGCAGCAGATGGAGCTCGGCGCACCCGATGACTCGGGCAGACGCAGACCCGTCCCTATAAAGGGCAGCGAGTACACGGTCGAGGTCGATACGATCGTAAAGGCCATCGGCCAGTCGGTCATCGTGCCGGCAGACTTCGGCGTCGACGTCAACAGGCAGGGCAGGATAGTCATCGACGAGGAGACCATGCAGACCAGCCTCCCCGGCGTCTACGCCGGAGGCGACGGAGTCTTCGGCCCCAGCAGCGTCATCGAGGCGCTGAGGGACGGCAGGAAGGCCGCCCACAGCATAGACGTGAGCCTCGGCGGCAGGGGCCTCCCACCGCCGGACCTCGAGATGGAGGACTTCGTCGGGCGCCCACCGAACATCGAGGAGATCAGGTTCCAGGAGATGGTCAGCTGCCGCGAGCTGGACGCCGAGGAGCGCGTCAAGGGCTTCGGCGAGGTCGAGCTCGGCTACGACGAGGACGAGGCGCTCCGCGAGGCGAGGCGCTGCTGGAAGTGTGACTGGAATGAGTGATGCAAAGATGTCCCAGAACAAGTACACCGTCATACCCTTCGGGCCCCAGCACCCCGTGCTGCCCGAGCCCGTCCACCTACGCTTCGTCGTCGACGAGGACAAGATAGTAGACGTCGTGCCCAACCTGGGCTACGTCCACCGCGGGATCGAGCGTGGCTGCGAGATCAACGACTACAAGAGGAACATCTACCTCTGCGAGCGCGTCTGCGGCATCTGTAACTACATCCACGGCATGACCTACAGCGAGGCGATCGAGAAGGTCACCGGCGCGGAGGTGCCGGCCCGCGCGAAGTATCTGCGCGTGATATGGAGCGAGCTGGGGAGGCTGCAGAGCCACCTGCTCTGGCTCGGCCTATTCGCCGATGCTATCGGCTTCGAGAGCCTATTCATGCAGGTCTGGCGCGACCGCGAGGTCATACTCACCCTGAACGAGAAGACCAACGGCCACCGCATCCACCTTGAGACGAACGCCATCGGCGGCTGCAGGAAGGACATCGACGAGAGCCTGGCGAAGGCGTACGTCGAGGACCTCGCCGTCGTGAGGGGCAAGATGGAGAACCTGCGGTCTGTCTTCTACAAGGACTCGGCCCTGAGGGCGAAGACCGAGGGGAAGGGCGTCCTGCCGAAGGGCAAGGCCGCCTTCCTCGGCGCCGTCGGCCCGACCATCAGGGGAAGCGGCGTCAAGACCGACACGAGGATGACTGGATATGAAGCCTACGGCGCGCTCGACTTCGAGCCAATAGTGCACGAGGGCGAGGACGCCTACTCGAGGATGCTCGTCCGCTACGACGAGGTCTTCCAGAGCTTCGACCTGATCGATAAGGCTCTGAAGGAGATGCCGGAGGGGCCCGTGCTCGACAAGAACACCAGGTTCCCGGAGGGCACCGCGATCGTGAGGTCGGAGCAGCCACGCGGCGAGCTCTTCTACTACGTCGAGGGGAACGGCACAAACAAGCTGAGCCGCTGCAAGATCAGGACCCCGACCGCCGCGAACATACCGCCCCTCGTCTCGATGCTAATCGGCAACGAGGTCCCGGACATACCCACGATCATCCACAGCATAGACCCGTGCATAAGCTGCACGGAGCGCTTCGTACAGGTCAGGAAGGAGGAGAACTAGGATGCCGGAAATGGTGAAGGAAGTACTGAAGAACCTCTTCAGCAAGCCCGCGACAGTGAACTACCCGTTCGAGAAGCCCGAGCCCCTGCCGACGACGCGCGGGACGCTCACGTGGGACATGAACAGGTGCGACGAGTGCCAGGACTGCGAGCGCGTCTGCCCGCCCATGGCCATAAAGGTCTTCCCGGAGGAGAAGAAGGTCGAGTACTCCCCCTTCAAGTGCATCTACTGCCTCCTCTGCATCGACAACTGCATGCAGCAGGCGATCACGCACGCCACGATCATGGCCGCGCCGGACTACAAGAAGAGGGTCGAGCTCTTCGAGAAGAAGCAGTAGCCGCCTTTTTTCCCACCAATCCTTTTAATTCTCCGTCCTTATATGAGAAATCAATGGTTCTCCAAGGCAGTGTCGTAGACCTTTCTGAGGCCGATACACGCTTTATCCGCGGGTTGGAGGCGGAGCTAGGCGCCAGTGACCTGAGCAGGTGCTTCCAGTGCGGTGTCTGTACAGCCTCATGCCCGGTGCGGGAGGTCGAAGCGACTTTCAGCCCCCGGAGGATCATGAAGCTGGCGAAGATGGGGCTGAAGAGGCAGGTCTATGCATCGGACACGATCTGGCTCTGCAGCATGTGCTTCATGTGTCTGGAGCGGTGCCCGCAGGACGTGAGGCCGCCCGAGGTGATGACCGTCCTTAGGAACATGGCGGCCAAGGAGGGTGTGGCGCCGGTCAACCTCACAAAACTGCTGGACATCCTGAAGCGGAATGGGCGCGTCTACTCTGTGGACGACTTCACCAACGAGGAGAGGGGGGACAGGGGGCTCCCAGCGGTCGAGGCGGAGCCCGCGTTCATCAAGCGCATCTCGGAGGCGAAGCCATGAGATATAGCCTCTTCCTCGGGTGCACGATACCGACGCGGCAGATGAACTACGAGCAGAGTGCGCGGGAGGTAGCGAAGGTGCTCGGGATAGAGCTCGTCGACGGCGGCTATGGCTGCTGCGGGTTCCCGATCGAGCCCGTCGATGAGGTGAAGGCCCTCTCCATGGCCGCCGCCAACCTGAAGCTCGCCTCAGCGAGCGGTGACGCCCTCGTCACCCTATGCTCGGCCTGCGGGGAGATGCTGAGCAAGGCGGAGAAGAGTCTCGTCGAGGACGCTGAGACGGCGAAGAAGTTCGGGAAGGTTCTGGCTCAGGCCGGGGTCGAGTACGGCGGGGAGAAGCCGAGGGTGGTCCACTTCGCGAGGATGCTCCATGATGAGTATGGCCTCGACAACATCAAGTCACGCGTAGTCAAGCCGCTGGGCACATTGAGGTTAGCCTCGCACCCCGGCTGCCACTACGTCCGCCCATCGACCCTCTACCCTGGTTTCGACGACCCCGAGTTCCCAGGAACCCTCGACAGGCTTATTGAGGCGACGGGGGCACAGGCGCTCGACTACGAGGGGAAGACCGACTGCTGCGGAGGCGGGATACTCGCCGTCCGCGAGGACATTGCCAAGGCGATGACCGGGAAGAAGCTCACGAAGCTATCCGGTAAGGCCGACGCCATGGTGGTCGTCTGCCCCTTCTGCGGGATAATGTACGACAAGTACCAGAAGACCCTCGAGGAGGAGCTGGGGAAGCAGCTCGGCCTACCCGTCCTCTACTACCCCCAGCTGCTCGGCCTAGCCCTGGGCATAGAGCCCGCCAAGCTGGGCTTCGACGTCAACTCCGTCGGCGTTCAAGCCATCCTGGAGAAGGCGGGTGTCTGACATGGCGACGGGCGTATTCATCTGCAAGTGCGGCGGAAACATCTCCGGCACCGTCGATTGCGAAAAGGTCCGCGACGCCGTCAAGGGCCGGGAGGGGGTCAAGACGGCGCAGGTCACGGAGTTCCTCTGCTCCAAGCCCGGCCTACAGCTGATCCAGGGCAGCATCAAGACACAGGGCCTCGACAGGGTCGTCGTCGCCTGCTGCAGCCCCCACATGCACGAGGAGATGTTCCGGGGCGTAGTCGAGGAGGCGGGGGTGAACAGGCACAGGCTCGTCCACGTCAACCTCAGGGAGCAGTGCAGCTGGGTCCACGACAGGGGCGCCACCGAGAAGGCTGTGAGCCTCGTAGAAGGCGGGATAGCCCGCGCGCGCACCCTCGAGCCCCTCGTGGAGAAGACCGTGAAAATAAACAGGGACGTCCTCGTCATCGGCGGGGGCGTCGCCGGCATCACATCCGCCCTGCAGCTCAGCAAGGGGGGATTCAGGGTCAGCCTCGTCGAGCGCCGCCCGAGCATAGGCGGCCGGATGGCGCAGCTCAGCAAGACCTTCCCCACCCTCGACTGCAGCCCCTGCATCCTCAGCCCACGCATGGCGGAGGTCGGAAACGACAAGAACATCACGCTGCTGACGGGCGCCGAGGTCGCCTCCGTCTCGGGGGGCCCCGGAGACTACCACGTCAAGGTCCGCGTCGCGCCGAGGGGCGTCGACGTCGACAAGTGCCTCAAGTGCGGGAGGTGCAGCCAGGTCTGCCCGACCGAGGTCGAGAACGAGTTCGACGAGGGGCTGTACAAGAGGAAGGCCGCCTACCTCCCCTTCCCACAGGCCGTCCCGTCGAGCTACGCCATAGACTTCGAGCACTGCCGCCGATGCGGCGCCTGCGTCGAGGCCTGCCCCGTCGGGGCCATCGACCTCGACGACCCGGGGAAGACCGTGACCGTCGACGCGGGCGCGATGATCGTCGCCACGGGATTCGACCTGATAGGCGAGGACAAGCTCCGCAGCTACAGGCCGGAGAGGAGGGGCGTCGTTAACGCCCTCCAGGTCGAGAGGCTCATCGAGAACGAGCTCACGGAGGGGAAGGTCCTCACCCGCGAGAACGGGGAGAGGGTCAAGTCCATAGCCTACATCCTCTGCGCGGGGAGCAGGGACCCCCACCGCGGCGTCGGCTACTGCAGCAGCGTCTGCTGCGCCTACTCCGTCAAGCAGGCGATACTGTTGAAGAAGTTCCTCCCCTTCCTGAAGATCTACCTCTACTACACCGACATGCGGATGACTGGCCGCGGCTTCGAGGACTTCTACAGGGAGGCCCGTGAGAAGGGTGTCCAGTTTGTCCACGGGAAGCCGGGGGGAGTCACGCCCCTGGACGACGGCAGGTTCGAGGTGCTCGTTGAGGACCTAGACACGGGGCTCATGCTCCGGAACCCCGTCGACCTCGTCGTGCTGAGCACGGCGATGGTGCCCTCCGCCGGGATGGGTGAGCTCGCCACGAGGCTCGGGGTAGCCCTCGGGGAGGACCTCTTCGTGGCGCCCAAGCACGTGAAGCTCGACCCGATCTCGACGCTGAGGGAGGGCGTCTTCGCCGTCGGCGTCGCGACGGGGGCGAAGGACATCCACGACTCCGTGGTGGACGCGAGGGCGGCGGCGAGCCACGTCTTCAACTTCGTGGGGGACGGCACGGCGAAGCTGAGCCCCGCCAAGCCACTGCGCGAGGGGGCGTGCGACCTCTGTGGTGCCTGCGTCGAGGCGTGTGTGAGGGGGGCGCTGAGCATGGGCGCCGAGGGGCCCGTACTCGACCCGATGAGCTGCAGCGGCTGCGGCGCCTGCGTCTCCGCCTGCCCCAAGGAGTCTCTAAGGATACCCAACAACTCGGCGGGCGCCCTACTCGAAGAGGCGAGGGGGCTCCTCACAGGGGCGGAGGGGGACGTCGCCATCCTGGGCTTCTTCGACGACGGAATCAGCTACACCGCCGCGGACAACGCGGGGACGGCGAGGCTCCACTACCCGACGAACATCAGGATAGTCAGGATGCCCTCGACCGCCCTGCTCAGCAGGGAGACGGTCCTTAAGGCGATGGGCCTCGGCGCGGACGGCGTACTGATATGCGAGGTCGAGGGGAGCCACGAGGCCGAGCTGGCCTCGAAGCTCGTCGAGAAGGTCGGCGAGGCGTTGAGTGGGCTCGGAATCGAGGCGGAGAGAGTGAGGCTCCAGCCGATGGTTCTCCCCATATTCAAGATGCTCCCGAAGTTCGTGTCAGACTTCACCGAGCGGGTGAAGAGGCTGGGGAAGGTCCCCGCGGAGAAGAGGCGGCTGCTTCTGGGCTGACGTTCGACCCATTTATTCCTCGGTTCACCGGGTGGCATTGAGCGTATGAGTCTGATGACCCCGAGCACTCTCGGGGCGGCTGCCTTGGCCGCGGGGGTCGGGCGACGCTAGACGGGGCCCTTCCCCGTGAGGAACTCGATGATCTGCTCCGGTGATCCCTCAACCTCGACCTCGATGGGGCCGAGGGGGGACTTGCTCGCGTGATAGATGCTGACGTGGTTGACGTAGGCGGCCTGCCTGTTCAGGTGGAATGTGACCTTCTCGTTCTTCGCGGCCCAGCGGCTGAGCATCGCCCGGGCGGCGTCCCTGATCCTGTCGCTCGCGATCCGCTGCCTGAGTTGCCCCATCGACTCGATCCCGGGCGCCTTCGCCTCGAGGTAGGTCACGCCGTGTATCTTCGTTCGCTCAATGGTTACTTCGCCGAAGAGGTTTGTGATGGCCTTCTCGAGCTTCTCCTGGCTCTCCGTGGGGTTCAGGTGAGCTCTAACGGTAAGCTGTATCTCAGCCATTCCTCACTCTCTCCATGATCTCTTCGAAGGCGGGTTTTAGGCTGTCGATCCCGTCGTCGTTCTTGATCATGTAGTCGCTGGACGCGATGGCGTCCCCGATGCCGAAGCCGAGCTCGCGGCGCTCCCTCTCCTTGAACTCCTCCCAGGTCTTGGGGTCGTCGCTGCGGCCGCGGCGCGTGAGCCTCTTGAACCTGCTGAGGGGGGACGCCCAGACGGCTATCAGGACGACGTCGAATGCGTCCTTGAAGGCCTCGACCTCGGCGAGGCTTCTTATGCCGTCTACGATGACGAGGCCGTCTGGTCCCTTCTTCAGCATCTCCACGCAGCGGCGGGCCACTGCGTCGGGGCCCTCCTTCCGTATCTCCTCGGCGAGGTGCCCGATGTTCTCGCGTGATGGTTCGAGCCCCTGATGCTTGGCCAACTCGCGGATGACGTCGCCCATCGTGATGACGCGTAGACCGGATTCTCGGATGATTCCAGAAAGGGTCGTCTTC
>JAUYEB010000288.1 GCA_030691555.1 Candidatus Bathyarchaeota archaeon | reverse complement strand
GGAGTTGGCGGAGTCGGAGAAGACGGCGAGGAAGGCCCCCGCGTCGGCGGTCCACATCTGGTTCCTCGCGGCCTCGGCGAGCAGCTTCCTCCTGCCGGGGTCGCGGACGACGACGAATCCCCACGGCTGCTTGTTGCCCGCCGAGGGCGCGAGCCTCCCCGCCTCCAGAATCTTCTTCAGGTCGCCGTCCGGCACCGGGACGGGCTTGTACTTCCTGACGCTCCTGCGCGTCTCGATCGCATTGAGAACGTCCATACACACGGGAAGCACACCCTGCCATATATCAACTAACCGCGGGCCCCCCACCAAACGGGGCCCCAAAAAAAAGGGGGAGGGGGGTAAACGATCTAAACCCTAAAAACAGCTTCTCCTAGCCAGAGAAGCCCGAAAAACACGCCGATTGGCTTGGGTAATGTACCAAAATGGGCATCTAAGCCACGGTACGCACCCACAACCTTGTAAAAAATATCTTTTTCGTTATCGTGTGTAGCACCTCACAAGGTGGAGAGAAAGAAAACGGCCCCGGTGACCGGGGCGTGGACCTAGCTACTGGGCGGGCTTCTTCGCGTCGACCTTCGCCTGTAGGCTCTTCGCCTGTGCGCTGGCCTTGGCGATGATCTCCGCCGCGGTGTCCGGGGTGACGTACCCCGCCTCGACGGCGACCATCTTCGCCTGCTGCTGAGCCATGCCGAGCAGCCTGGGGGCCGTAGCGGGGCTGACGTAGGCGCCCTTGAGGGCGACGCTGAACGCCCCACCCGCGGCCTCCATGAGCCGCCTCCTGTAGCTCGGGACGTCGAGTATCAGCGACTCACCCTGTATGAGGGTGCCGTTCTCGTAGACCACCTTTAGGCTGAGGCCGCTCTGCGCCGCCTTTATGCCGAGCCTCTGGAGGAGGTCCGCCATGTCCGCCGTGATGACGTCGCCCTTATCCGCGATGACCGTGTCCGCGACGACCCAGATGTTCCCCGCCTCGATGCGGGTCTTCACCCCGAGGCCGCCGAACTTGCTGATCATGGGACCCGGGTTTATCCCTGTGTTGCCCGCTGGGATGGTCAGCTCCTTGAGCGCCTTGTCCCCCGCCTTGGCGAAGCTCTCGACCTTGCTCTTCTCGAGGTTCATCGCCAGCTTGAAGGGGTTACCGTTCGTGAAGAGGAAGACGTTCGGCCCCTCCACCGCCTTTATGAACTCCTTGATCCCCGGCTTCTCCGCCCTCTCCATGCTTATGCGCATCAGGGTGCTCTTCACGGTCCTGATCTCGAGCTGACCCCTGAGGCTCTTCCTGAGGTCCATGAGCATCCCGCTGCCCACCTTGTACAGGTTGGCCGCCGCGATGACGTCGTACTTCCTCAGCAGGTCGACCGTCTTCTCGACGACTGCTGCCTTCTGTTCAGATACCTGCGACATTCATGCCACCTCAGTACAGCTTGACGGCCTCTCCCATGGTCGTCTTCAGGTAGATGCTCTTGATGTTGCCGTAGCCCCTCTTCGTGGCCCCGATGAGGTTAGTGAGTATGGTCTCGATGTTCTGCGCCACCTGCTCGTCGGTCATGTTCTCACGCCCGACCATGACGTGGCAGAACATCTTGTCCCTGCTCCTCAGCACCACGGCGCGGCGCTCGCGCTCGATGACGGTGTCGACCGGCGCCTGTGGGGGTACTGGGGTAGGCATCTTGCCGCGTGGACCCAGGATGGGACCCGCGACTCGGCCAACCGTCGGCATCAACGGCGCCTCGCTGATGAATATGTCGAAGCCCTTGAGCCTCTTCTTCGCCGCCTTCTTGTCCTTCGCCAACTCGGCCAGCTCCGCCGGCTCTATGACCTGGTCGGCGCCGCTCCTGCGTGCCCTGAGGGCGAGGTCGCCCCCCGCGAAGACGAGGACCTTCTGCCCGCCTATCCCGTTGGGGAGCTGGACGCGCAGGTTGATCCTGTTCTCGGGGCGCTTCATGTCGAGCTCGCGCAGGTTGATCGCCATGTCGAAGGTCTGCTCGAAGCGGCGCTTCTTCGACGCCTGCCTCGCCTTGGTGATAGCCTCGTTTATGTCCTTGCGTTGTAGAGACATGTCTAATCCTCCTTGAGCTGGGCGTCGTATGCCCCGCTCTTTATCAGGTCCTGGACCTCCTTTGCGGGCTTGCCGTCGACCGTGACGCCCATGCTCTGGCATGTGCCGAGGACCTCGCGGGTCGCCGCCTTGAGGTTGACCGCGTAGAGGCCGGCCTTCTTCTTCTTGGCGACGCTGACGAGCTCTTCGAAGGCCAAGTCACCGACCTTCACGGAGTGGGGTGTGCCAGAGCCCTTCGTGATGCCCACGGCCTGCGTGAGCAGGGCGAACGTGCTTAGCATCCCGACCTTGACCGTGAAAGCATGCGTATCCGTGTCTAGGAAGACGTCCACCGGGACGGGGGTTCCCTTGTACTCGCCGGTCTGCTTGTTGATCTCGGCGACGATCTGCATGATGTTGACGCCCATCGGGCCCAACGAGGGGCCGATTGGCGGACCGCCTGTCGCCCCGCCACCCGGGACGATGAAGTTGAATCTCTTTTCCACCAAACCTAGTTAGCTCCTTTAACCTCCCGGACATAGTCGGCGTGGACGGTTATCGGCAAGCTAAACGCCGCCTCCA
>JAUYEB010000269.1 GCA_030691555.1 Candidatus Bathyarchaeota archaeon | reverse complement strand
CATTTGGCTCCTCAGGAGGAGCAGGGCGGTGGATGTTGATGTGCTGCTTGACGCGAGCTTCATCAAGGCCAGAAGTATCAGGCACCCCGACGACAGCAGAGCAGGCTTCTCTGACTCCGACGCGATGGTTGGGAGGAACGGGCGCTTTTACGGCCTCGGATTCAAGCTCCACGTCGCCGTAGATCACCGCAGTGTGCTGCCTATCGCAACGATCCTTGCCCCTGCTAATGATAACGAGAAGCATGCGCCATCCCTCGTGGAGAGGGCCCGGATGGTTCTGGGGAAGGTTGGTGCGAAGCTCAGGAGCCTTGTTGCGGATAGCCAGTATAGCAGCGGGAAGGTTAGGGATCTCGTTGAGGAGGCGGTGATTCCTTACACGTCTAACCAGAGGGGTGGGGACGTGCTTCGGGTTGATCGGAGGTTCAGGACTCATGGTCCCGCTGAGGATGTGGTAGAGTATCATAAGCGGCCGCTGGTGGAGTCGGTTTTCAGCTTCTTGAAGGATCAGTATGGTTTGAGGGTGAACAACGTTAGGGGTCTGCTGAATGTGTCTGTGTATGTGTTTGCTGAGTGTGCTTTGCTGTGTGTTGAATCGGGAGGCGGCGGAGAACGTGGGTAGGCCGGATAAGGCGTTGTCGCCTACGTTCTTCAATACCTGAGAGGGGTTTTGGGGTTTGGTGGTGGGGTTGTTAGTGGGTGCTGGGTTTATGGTTTGTCTATGATGTCGTGTTGTTGTTTGTGTGCTTGTGTGTTTCGCGTTGGGTGGTCTGTTTCTGTTTGCTGGGGGGTTTTGATTGTGCTTTACAGGATGGGAATCTGCGCTTGGACTCTATTTAGGGACAAGCCAGCGCGCATCCGAAATACGAGTTCTTCACTGGCTTGGCTGAGGGCCCATAAATCAAAATTATCTCCCAATTAGATTCAACTTTGCCAAGCGACGTGGATGAGCAATTTGCAGAGACTGGTGCGCGCGTCGTCCTCAACATCTCCTAAACCCCTTTCCCAAACCATATATCTCCTCCACCCGAGTGGTTTCTAGGTTCGTGAAATGTCCAAGGTTGAGACCGTTTACTTCAAGGATCCGGGGAAGGTCAACAGTCGCGACGCGCTGCTTAGTGCGAAGCGAAGGGCTGACGAGTTGGGCATCAAGGACCTCGTCGTCGCCTCATACACGGGTGAGACGGGTGCCCTCGCGGCGGAGATATTCAAGGGATACAACCTCATAGTCGTCGCCGGGATGGTCGGCTTCATAGAGCCGAATCAGGACCGCATGAAGCCCGAGTACAAGAAGGCGATCGAGGAGAACGGCGGCAAGATCCTACGAGCATGCCACTCCTTCGGGGGTCTCGGTCGGGCCGTGAACAAAAAGTTCAACGCCATTCAGGTGGACGAGATCATCGCCCACGTCCTCCGCCTCTTCGGCGCAGGCGTCAAGGTCGCCTGCGAGTGCGCCTGCATGGCCGCCGACGCCGGGCTGATAAGGACCGATAGGGAGGTCATGGCGCTGGGTGGGAACGGGGGAGGAGCGGACACCGCCGTGGTCCTACTCCCAAGCAACACGCACAGGTTCTTCGACACGCGGATAAGGGAGATAGTCTGCAAGCCGAGGGTCTGGGACAGGCCCCAGTAGCCTACTCGGCGTGGGCCTCCCCGATCGAGTTTATCTTCCTCGTCATCCTCAGCCAGACCCGTCTCCTCAGCTGGGACTCTAGGCTCTGCCGGGTGGCTTGGATGGCCCTCTCCTCGGCCCTCAGTTTCTCGATGCGAGCCCGGAGGACTTCCTCCTCCTCGTCCTGGTCGCCCAAAACCTCGATAAATACAGGTGAGGAATGGGTGTAAATGCATGGTGTGACCGCCTCGGCCCTCGTTTTTCACATGAGATAGGGTATGGGAGAGTTTATCCCCACGGGAAAGCTGATGCTAAGGGGGTATCCACTGTGAGCGAGGAATGGTTCTACGGGAGCCGCCCGAGGCGCTCTTCAGGCTGGCTGCCGCTTCTGGTCGCCGTCCTGATAGTCGCCAACGTCGGGGTCATCGCCTACTCGACACTCAACACGAGCGAACAGATGAACGCGCTCAAGACCCAGATCGGCGGCTTGACGGTCTCGGTGCAGACCCTTAACACCGAGCTGAACGGCGCCAACGCTGAGATCGCAGCCCTAAGGGAGGCCATCCAGAGCGGGGGAGGGAACGTTACCATCCCTCCCGCCTCGGACCTGATCCAGCTCTACAACAAGACGAGGGACAGCGTCGTCCTGATACGGGTCACGTTGTCCACCGGTACGGCCCAGGGCAGCGGCTTCATCTACGACGCCGGTGGCCGGATCGTCATCATCACGAACTACCACGTCATCGAGAACGCGATAGCCGGCTCGATAACCGTGACGTTCATCGACGGGACGATCGTGAAGGCGGAGCCCGTGGGGAGCGACCCGTACTCCGACGTCGCCGTGATAAGCGTGAGCGCACCAATCGGCCTCCTGAAGCCCCTCAAGTTGGGTAGCTCCTCTAGGCTGAAGGTGGGGGAGAACGTCATCACCATAGGCAACCCCTATGGGCTCGCCAACACCCTGACCTCTGGCATTGTTAGCGCAGTCGGGAGGCAGATGGACTCCACGGGTAACTACCCCATAGTCGACGTGATCCAGACCGACGCCGCCATCAACCCGGGCAACAGCGGAGGACCGCTCCTCAACATGAACGGCGAGGTCGTGGGCATCAACACCGCCATACCCACGGAGACCTCGCGTGGCATCGGCTTCGCGGTGCCCAGTGACACAATCGCGCGGGAGCTGCCGAGCCTCATATCGAAGGGCAGCTACGACCACCCCTACCTCGGCATAACCGGGCAGGACGTCACCCCCGGGATAATCGACGCCATGGGGCTCCCCGCCGGCACACACGGGACCCTCATAGTTGAGGTCTTCACGCCCGGTCCCTCGGCGAGCGCCGGTCTGAGGGGCGGCACCCGGACGGCTACCGTCGACGGTGCATCGATCAGCATCGGCGGCGACGTGATAACCTCAGCCGACGGGATCGCCATGAAGAACTTCTACGACCTGATCGTCTACCTCCAGCGCAACAAGAGGCCGGGGGACACGGTGACCCTGAGCATCCTCAGGAACAACACGCCCATGAGCATCGGCGTGACCCTGGGTACGAGGCCGCCACCCTAGAACCTCGGCCTCCTGAGCAGCTCCTCGATCGTCCCCTCGTCGTAGCTCAGGAGCCGGTCGAGCCCCCTCGCCACCTCCTCCTCGACGTCGGGCTGCCTCCCACGCCGACCGTGTCCCTAAGTATGTACACGTTCGTTCGTTAGGAGGGAGATGTTGTACTCCCCTGATACTTTTTCACCCATCACTTCGTCAACCCTATCGGTGCGTATCCATCGTCGTAGTGCCACTTCTTCTCCTCGCCCCATGAGTGGCGCATCATGGCGTAGAGGATGACGCTGTATGTGCCGAGGGTGAGGACGACCCAGATGGCGAGGCTCGTGTAGCTGTCGACCTGGAATATGTCGCTGTTGTAGAGGCCGTGGGCGACCATCGCCATGATGAGCCCCGGCCTCAAGTCGCCTATGGTCACGTAGCCCTTCTTCACCTTCGCCCTGCCCAGCCACCAGCCCGTGTAGGCGGTGTAGATGCCGTGGCCGAGGCTGAATATGAAGACCCTGAGCAGCGCCCAGGTTAGGTCGCCCTCGTAGACGAGGACTATGTAGAAGAAGTTCTCGGCCCACGCGAACCCCATCCCCGAGGCGAAGCCGTACACCACTCCGTCCATCGAGTTGTTGAACTCGGGGTTCCTCGCCATGAGGTAGACGCCGATCGCCTTCATCGACTCCTCGACGAGGGGGGCCCCAAGCCAGGCTGCACCGAGGCCTATCTCGTCGAAGATGCTGTTGCCGATCAGGCTGAGGAAGGCGGCGAACATCCCCCAGCCGAGGATTAGGAAGACGAAGTAGATTGGTTCCCTCTCGAACTTGTCCGATCTCCACATCCAGAAGAGGTAGATGGCGGGGCCCACGAGGCTGAAGGCGAGTAGGTACCACTGGTCGATCCAGACGCTCTCGAAGCCCTCGCCGATGAGGCCCCATGTGAACCATAGGCTGACCCCAACGATCACCAGCGCGGCGACCAGGTAGCCGGTGGCGTCGTGTAGGTGGAGCTGTGGCGGGTCGGCGTAGATGACGGCGTTCTTTGTGTCGCTGTACGTGGGCTCGGATGGCTGGGGTGTGGGGGCGTTCGCGTCGATCGGGGCGGGGCGTTTCGACGTTAACCCGTCCTGCATCTTCGCGAGTTCGGCGCTGTACTCCACCCTCTGCTGCTCGTACCTCTCCTTTGGGAGGTACCCCGCCTGGAAGGCGCGCTCGATCTGACTCAGCGTGAGTGATAGCTTCTCGCTCTTCTCTAAGTTCTTGAGGCCGAGCCTCGTCGGGGCCCCGCAGTTGCCGCAGAAGTAGGAGCCCTCGGGGATCTGTGATTGGCACCTCGGGCAACTGTTGCGGGCCATAGAAAAGAATGGTTATTGATGGTGTTAAAAAAGGAATATCCTAGCAAGCACGGTTCCCGGACTAAGAGGCAATTACTTTCTTCGTATCGTCTACCTATAGTGAATGGAGAGACGACTTCCTTCTCCCATCCCTCTTACTCATGGGAATGGCGCAGGTCATGAATCTAATGAGAATGCGCCCTCTTCAGAATCTCGTCGATGCCGACCCGCGTGTTTCTCCTTCCCCTGAAGGTGCTCATGTGGGTGAACCCCGCCGCCTTCAGCTGCCGGGCCGCGTCCTCCAAGTGGTAGCCTAGGGTGCCGGCGGTGTGGCTGTCGCTCCCCACGGTGACCGCCTTGACCCCCGCCTCGTGTGCGGCGACGAGGAACTCCTGCAGGGGGTAGTAGTGGCCGGTCCCGGAGCGTTCTCCCGCGGTGTTCACCTCTATGCCGACGCCGTGCTCCGCGGCCGCGTCGAGGGCGTCGAATACGACCTGGCCGAAGTCCCCCCACGCCGCCGTCCTCCCGTAGTGGTGGAGGTACTTCCTCCAGTAGTCGGGGTGGGCCATCACGTCGAAAAGCCCCGTCTCTATCGCCCTCTTCCAGACCCGGTAGTATTCATCCGCGGCCTCGCGTATCGGGCGGTTGGCGAAGAAGCCCCCCGCCTGCGTCTGGGAGCCTATGTCGACGCCGTTGATGTAGTGGGTGCTGCCGAGGATGAAGTCGAAGTCGTTGCCCCCGAGGATGGTTTCGAGGTGGCGCTCCTCGCCGGGGAAGTAGTCGACCTCCAGGCCGGCGAGCAGCCGTACCCTGGTCCCCTCCTGCGCCGCCCTAATCTCCCCGATGTACTCGGATATCTCCTCCTCGCATATGCTGATGTCGACGTCTGGGCCGACGGTTATCATGTGGGTGGTGAAGGCGATCTCGGATACCCCGCGGGCCTCCGCGGCCACAATGTACTCGGGTATCTTCGCCGTCGCGGCGTCCCTAGAATGCCTCTCGTGGATGTGGTAGTCGATCAAGCTCATGCCCAGCCCGTACCCCGAGATATGCGCCTCGGGGATATTTAGGGGATGCCCACCCGGCTAAGCCTCGACGGGTAGGCGGATGATGGTCCTCCACTTTTCGGGTGGCGTCCTCCGCGGGTCGCTCATGTAGACCTCGTGGTGGCGCCCACGAAGCTTGAGACCGCGCTCGGCCATGAAACCGTGTAGGAGCTTCACGCTCCGCGGCTCGTCGCTGTACGGGCCCACGTGGAGGATCTGGGCACAGAGTCCCTCGTGGATCCGTTCCAGCCTAACCTTCTCAACGGCCTTCCCCTTCTTCTTGATCAGATCGGGTTTGACCTCCTCCAGCATCTCGGCCGTGACGAAGTCAGGGACAACGATCATCGACGTCCAGTTCCACGGCTGCTTCGGCGGGGCGTCCGCGAGGTTCACGATGCTTGGGTCGTCCCACCACCAGAGCCCCTCGAGGGTCATCACAGTGAAGTCCTTGCCCCGCTTCTTCGAGGCGAACTTCAGGGTGTAGACAGACGAGTATAGGGCGTTCAGGGACTCCGTGTAGGCGGCGCCCCCCGGCTCCCCCCTGCCAGTGTATGTGATGTAGCTCAGCTCGGGGACGTCGACGAGCTCCGGCCTCTCCTTGGGCGAGTAGAGCCTCTTCAGCTCCTTCCTGAGGTCGCTCTTCTCCATGGGTTCCCGTGTTTATTTCTGGTATATCTGGGTTAGGAGGATGGGTGGAGG
>JAUYEB010000210.1 GCA_030691555.1 Candidatus Bathyarchaeota archaeon | reverse complement strand
CCATGGGCTGCATCTTCTACGACGGTGAGATATGCCTCGCCCAGCCCCGGACAATAAAGAAGATCCAGCTATTCAGGCCGACGGCCACACACAGGAAGGCGTTCTGCGAGACCCCGGGCTACACGGTGTGCCCGAGGTACGCCGGCTACGTCGCCCGCCTAAAGAGGGTGAAGGAGGGGCAGGAGGCTAAGCCTAGCACTGCCCCCCGAGTAGGTCCCCCAGCGTCTCCCGCCCCCGGATGAGCCGGGCCTCGCCGTCCCCCACCATGACCTCGGCGGGTAGGGGGCGCGAGTTGTACCTGCTCGCCATGCTGAAGCCGTAGGCCCCCGCGTTCATGATCGCGAGCAAAGCGCCCTCCGAGACCTGGGGTAGCCTGCGATCCCTCGCGAATAGGTCCCCAGACTCGCAGAGGGGGCCGTAGACGTCGACGACCTCCTCCGGCTCGTCCATGGCGCTCGCGGCGAGGATGTGGTGGTAGCTCCCGTACATGGCGGGGCGCACAAGAGTGTTGAACCCCGCGTCGACGCCAACGAACTTTCTCTTCGGGTTGCGCTTGACCGTCGTGACCCGGGTGAGGAGGACACCCGCCTCCGCGACGAGGAACCGGCCCGGCTCGAACCAGAGCTCCGGCTCCCCCAGATCGCGCCTCTCCAGCTCCCCCTTGATGAAGGAGACGAGTTCCCCGAAGAAGGCGTCCAGATCCACCTGCCGCTCCCCCGGCTTGTACGGGACCCCCAGGCCGCCGCCGAGGTCGACGAAGTCGAACTCCACACCCGTCTCCCTCCTGACGTGGCCCGCCACCTCAAGCAGCCTCTTCGCCGCCAGCAGGTAGTTCCCGACGTCGAGGTTGCCGGAGCCTATGTGCATCTGGACGCCGAATCGCTTGACGCCGGCCCGCTTCGCCTTCGCGTAGACCCCGATGGCGTCCTCGTCCCAGACGCCGAACTTCGCCTCGTACCCGGCGGTGATGACGTGCTCGTGGTGTCCCGCGCCGACCTCCGGGTTGACACGGACGGAGACCATCTCGGGGACCTCCTGCTCCAGAAGGCTGTCGAGCTGGGACTCGGAGTCGACGTTCATCCTGACGCCGGCGTCGAGGAGGTAGAGTAGCTCGTCTAGGCCGACGCTCGTGCCGGTGAATAGAATCTGCCCGGGCCTGTACCCTGCATGGAGGGCGGCGTGGACCTCCCCGGGGCTGACCGCGTCGATCTCCGCCCCCTCCTCCCGTAGTGCCCTGAGGATTGAGAGGTTGGTGTTCGCCTTCGCGGCGTAGAGGATGCGCGTCTTCGGGTACTGCTTCGAGAACGCCTCGCTGATGCGCCTGTACTGGCGCCTTATCATGTTCTCGCTGTAGAGGTAGAGGGGTGTGCCGAAGCGTCGGGCCGCGTCGAGGGCGGAGACCCCGTCGACGTAGAGGTACCCGCCCCTGTTCTCGTATGGCCAGTTGAGAGCCAATGTTGATTACTGAATGAACTCGGGGTGGATGTATAAAAGTGGGCTACTTGATGAGGGTGCCGAGGACGTCGAACTGGACCTCGCGCGGCTCGCCGAGGAGTTCGACCCTCTTCGCGAGCTTCTTGTCCCGCCTCACCTGCTCGGCGAGGCTCTCGCTTATCCAGAGGCGCTCCAGCTCCTGCGTGTTCTTGATTATCATAACCCTCGCCTTCGCGCGGTCTATGGGGCCGATGATGCGGAGCGCGGTGTCGATGGCGTCCCTGTCGCTGGGGAGCCAGATGGGTATCTTCCCCGTAGCGCAGGTGCCCTGCGTAAGGCAGTTGACGTAGGTGGAGGGGTAGTCGATCTTGTCGAAGACGCGGCGCGTCGTGAGGTCGGCGAGGCCGATGCCTATGGCGTTCCCGTGGGTCTCCGGGGAGAGGTCGAGGACCACTATCTTGTCAATCTTCGCCGCGTCCGGGTCGGACTCGCCGGGCATCCAGAACCGCCCCGTCACGTTCGTGTCCATGCCGACGCCGCTGATGTTCTTGCCGATCTCCTCGACGACGAGCAGGTCCAGCTCCCGGAAGGGGAGGCGGGCGAGCAGGCCCTTAGCCTCCTCTAGGAGTTTCAGCTCCGCTGCCTCGAACTCGCCGGGTTCGAGGGCGACGACCTTGCAGGTCTCGTGGCGGGCGTTCTCCAGCAGGGCGAGGCCCATGATTACGGGCGCCTTCTCCATGATGAGGCGCGCCGCGGCGGGGAGGAGCGCGTGGTACCCCTCGTAGAGGTTGTGGTGTATCATCTCGGCCCCCTTCTGCTTGCCGAGGCCGATGGCCATCATCTTCATGAGGCCGCTCTCGATCTCGCCCTTGAAGTCGGTGTGGGGCTTGACGCGGCCCACGACTATGATGCCGTCGGCCCTGAGGGCGTTCCTGTCGACGTAGACGGGGGTCCCCCCGATCTCCCCGATCTTGTCGACCTCCATGCTGCTGACTATGGGGGCGCATACGCTCTCCTCGGTCACGCCGAGGCTGCGGAGTGCCTCGACCTGGCCGTGTGGTGTGGCGCCGCCGTGGCTGCCCATCGCGGGGATGAGGAAGGGGTCGCCGCCCGCGGCCTTGACCTCCTCGACGACGGTCCGGAGAATCTCGGGGATGTTGGCGATGCCGCGGCTCCCCGCCGTGATCGCTATCCGTTGCCCCTTCCTGACCTTACTCGCCAGCCCCTTCGAGTTGAGCTGGCGCCTGATCTCGGTGACGTAGTCGTCGAGCCGCGGCTGGTCTATTCTCTGCCTCGCCTCGACCATCTTGGGGAAGCTCATCGACGATCCGTAGGTACAGCTTGGATTAAGCAGTTTTCTTCCCGAGTCGGACCTCGGCCATCTGGGCGGCGATCCTTATGGCGTCGACGAGGCTCTGGGGGTTCGCGGTGCCCTCCCTGCGCCCCGCCTTGCCGTATGCGGTGCCGTGGTCGACGCTCGTCCTGATGAAGGGGAGCCCCACCGTCATGTTGACGCCGCTGACGTCCTCCCACCGCCCCGTCTTCTCGTCGAGGCGGAAGCCCTGGAGCTTGACCGGGATGTGGCCCTGGTCGTGGTACATGGCGACGACGACGTCGTAGACCCCGCCGAGGGCCTTGGAGAAGACCGTGTCCGGCGGGACGGGGCCCTCGACGATCATCCCAGCCTTCCTCGCCTCGTCTATGGCGGGGGAGATGACCTCGATCTCCTCCCTCCCGAAGAGGCCGCCCTCCCCCGAGTGGGGGTTGAGCCCCGC
>JAUYEB010000188.1 GCA_030691555.1 Candidatus Bathyarchaeota archaeon | reverse complement strand
AGAGCAAGGAGGCTCAGACAGAGGCCCGGCTCCTCATGCAGGTGCAGGACCAGATACTCAGCCCCCGCTACGGCGCACCCATCATCGGGGCTACCAAGGACTTCATCAGTGGCGCCTACCTCCTCACTCGGAAGGAGACCCTCCTCAACGCGAATGAGGTCGGCAAGCTGCTCGCCCACGCCAACTACAAGGGTGAGATCCCCAAGCCATTCAAGGAGAAGCCGCTGAAGCAGTGGACAGGGAAGCAGGTGTTCAGCCTCTTCCTCCCCCAGGACTTCAACTTCGTCAGCCGCGCGAACGTCTGCCGCCACTGCCCGACCTGCGACAAGGAGGCCTGCCAGTACGACTCATACGTCATGATTCAACGCGGTGAACTCCTCAGCGGGGTCATCGACAAGAACAGCATCGGCGCCGAGAGGGCCGAAACGATCTTCCACAGAATAATCAAGGACTACGGGACCGACGTCGGACACGACTTCCTCAACAGCATCACGCGCCTCATCAACGGCTTCCTCACCATACGCGGCTTCAGCTACAGCCTGGACGAGCTATACATCGCCGAGAAGGAGCGCAACACCATCAACTCAGTCATGAGGAAGATGGAGAGGAACGTCGAAAACCTGATCGAACAGTCAGAGACGGGTCAGCTAGAGCGTCTCCCAGGCCAGACCATGCAGGAGACATTCGAGATCAAGGTCATGAACGAGCTGGCCCAGGCCCGTGATAAGGCAGGCGAGACCGTCGAGCAGGGGCTCGGACTTGGCAACTCGGGAATCATCATGACCCGCACCGGCGCTAGGGGCAGCAGCCTCAACATCGGCCAGATGATGGGCAGCGTAGGCCAGCAGTCTATTCGTGGTAAGCGCATCATGAGGGGCTACGAGAACCGCACCCTACCCCACTTCAAGGACGGCGACCCTACGCCTCAGGCCAGGGGCTTCGTCTACAACTGCTACCGCGACGGCTTAACGCCGCTGGAGTACTTCTTCCACAGCATGGGTGGCCGCGAGGGCCTAGTTGACACGGCTGTACGCACTCAGCAGAGCGGCTACATGCAGCGCAGACTCATCAACGCCCTTGAGCACCTCCGTGTCGAGTACGACGGCACGGTCCGCAACAGCATAGGCGACATCATCCAATTCCAGTACGGAGAGGACGGCATCGACCCGAGCAAGAGCGACCACGGCAAGGCGGTCAACGTCGTCCAGCTCATCGACCGCGCCAGGATCAGCGAGAAGAAGGGCGCGGCGGCGAGCGACGACTACATCGACAAGAAGGTCGACCAGCTACCCGGCCTCCCCGCGAGCCTCATGGGCGAACTCAAGACACTGCTAAAGGCCTCGGGCTTCACCAAGGCGGGCGTCGACCACCTGGTCGAGTCCGCGCTCAAGAACTACGACTTCAGCCTCGTCGAGCCCGGCGAGGCAGTCGGCATACTCGCCGCCCAGAGCATAGGCGAGCCCGGCACCCAGATGACTCTACGTACCTTCCACTACGCAGGTGTCGCAGAGCAGAACGTAACCCTCGGCCTGCCGCGCCTCATCGAGATCGTCGACGCGAGGAGGACCCCATCGACGCCAGTCATGGAGATCCACCTCGACGCCAAGCACAGGAAGAGCGAGAAGCTCGCCCGCGAGGTCGCCCAGAAGCTAACCTATACTACGCTCGACGACGTCGTCAGCGGCGTCAACGTCGACTTCAACGCAAACGTGGTCAGGATCGAGATCGACCCGGCGAGGCTGGAGTCCCTCAGCGTCTCCGAGAAGGAGATCGAGGGCGCCTTCCCCGTCAAGTTCGAGAAGGAGTCGGCCCTCCTCTACACCGTCAGCCTCGAGGAGGAGAAGAGCGGCAACCCGGAGGTCCTCACGCAGACCATAGGGCAGGCGAAGATCAGGGGCATCCCCGAGATCAAGCGTGTCCTGACCCTCCAGGAGGGAGGCGAGTGGATCATCAGGACCGACGGAAGCAACCTCGAGGAGGTCATAAAGATCGACGGCGTCAACTCGATGCAGACGACGACGAACAACATACACGAGATCGCGGAGATATTCGGCATCGAGGCGGCCCGCAACGCCCTCATCAAGGAGGCCCACAACGTCCTAGAGGAGCAGGGCCTAGACGTCGACATCAGGCACGTCATGCTAGTAGCAGACATAATGACCAAGATGGGTGAGGTTCAGCAGATCGGGCGCCACGGCATCAGCGGCGAGAAGAGCAGCGTCCTCGCCAGGGCGGCCTTCGAGCTGACGATACAGCACCTCGTCTCGGCGGCTCTACGCGGAGAAACCGATCCGCTTAAAGGCGTCATCGAGAACATCATCGTCGGACAGTCTATGCCCCTCGGAACGGGGAGCGTCGAGCTGTTCATGACAATGGGTGGAAAACGCGATGAGTAGCGTAGATCAGGAGCTGAGACTCGCACTCTCCACCGGCAAGGTCCAGATCGGATCGAAGGTTGCCGTTAGGGAGCTGCGCAGAGGAAGAGCGAAGCTGGCGATAGTCAGCAGCAACTGCCCCCGCGAGGCGAGGGAGACCATTGAAAACTACGGGAAGCTCGGGGAGATTCCCGTGATGGATCACCCCAAGGACAGCGTCGACCTGGGCACGCTTTGTGGAAAGCCGTTCCCGGTCAGCGCCATAGTCATCCTTGAGCCGGGCGACTCCAAGATCCTCGAATTGGTGAAGAAGTGAGATGCTGAGCAACGTCAAGATAACGGAGAACGAGATGAAGTTCATCCAGCTGCTCCAGAACATGACGGGGGCGACCGTTGTGGACTGCATAATCGAGGAGGACAGCCTCATCTTCACCGTCAAGAAGGGGGAGGTCGGCCTCGCCGTCGGCAAGGGCGGGGAGAAGATAAAGCGTTTCCGCGCCATGACGAACAAGCAGGTCGAGATATTCGAGTACATGGACGACCCCGACAAGTTCCTCAGGAACGCGCTCAAGCCCGCGCAGGTCAAGGACATCCGCCTCGTCGACAGGATGGACGGGCACAAGATCGCCATGGTGACCGTCGACCCCCACGACAAGGGGATAGCCATCGGTAAGAACGGGGAGAACATAAAGAAGATACGCTTCCTCGCGAAGCGCTACTTCAGCCTCGAGAACGTCGTCATCAACTAGTCGGCCCGACTGGGGCCCTTTTTTCCGTTTGTCTGTTTCTCGTCGCGTGCACGTGGGGGGGGAGGGGTACCTCCGCCGCCGCCACGATTTCGCATATTATGGTCGCTTTTCGGGTTTGGGGCCTTTTCTGGGGTGCCCTGGCGGCGGATGCCGGCGGAGGTTGGAGGGGGTGCCTCGTATCCGAGGCGCGGGGTCCTTGTCCTTGTTCTGCCCTAAGCCCCTATGGGGGCGTGTATGCCTCCCTTCTTAGCCTCGGCCTTCTTGGGCCTGCTCTCGGCTAGCCTCAGCACGGTCGCCGCGAGTTCCTCCACGCGCTCCGAGCCTCTCTCCTCGTCGTAGAACG
>JAUYEB010000260.1 GCA_030691555.1 Candidatus Bathyarchaeota archaeon | reverse complement strand
TTTGCTGCCTTCGGGGATTTCGGCGACAAAGACCGCATTTCCCCTCAGCTTTGTGGATTCCCTTATCTTTTCGTCAATGGCCGTCTTCAGGATGTCTGTTCCTGCAACCCCCTGTTTGAGCAGGATTTCCACGGTCATCATATCCGTTACGCCTGACCGGGTGACCACGACCCTGATCTTTTCGACCTCATCCGGAAATTTCGCGGCGGCTTCATCGATCTGGCGGGGATGGACAAACATACCTTTGATCTTCGTCACCTCATCCGCCCTGCCCATGATGCCCTTCAGTTTATAAGAGGTCCTGCCGCAAAGGCACTCGCCCTCATCCAGTACGGAAAGGTCCCCGGTGCCGTAGCGGACAAGCGGATAGCATTCGTTGCTGAAATCGGTGACCACCACTTCGCCGATGCTGCCTGCCGGAAGCGGTTCTCCGGTCACGGGGTCGCAAATCTCGATGTAAAGATCATCGGAAATGTGCATGCCGTTTTCCTGCGGGCATTCATAAGCAACGCCTCCCAGGTCGGCCGTTATGTAAGCCTGGCGCACGATGATGCCATAGTCGTTAAACCCCTTTCTCAGGGAAGGGGGCAATATCTCTCCTGCGACCAGTGCGATCTCCATGGCAAGGTCCTCTTCGTTGTCAAGTCCCAGCTCTTCCATCTTTTTGATAAGGGACATGAGAAAGGACGGAACGCCGATATAGCCGTTTATCCTAAGTCCGGCCATCGTCCTTGCCTGGATCTCGGTATTTCCAACGCCTGTGGGCACCATGACGCAGCCGATGCCGCTGCAGGCCTCATCGAGGAAGATGCCCGCGGGGGTCAGGTGGTAGGAGAAGGTGTTCATGACGATGTCACCCAGTCTGAAACCTGCATTGTACAAGCATTTCCGCAATCCCCAGTAATCCTTTTTCCTTCCCTCCGGATCATATATGGGGCCGGGAGAAACATATATCCTTTTGAGTTTTTCGACCGGCACAGCAAGAAACCCCCCGAACGGCGGGTTTCTCTGGTGAAGTTCCGGCATCATGTTCTTTTTCAGGACGGGAAGTTTGGAGAAATCGTCGATATTTTTGACAGCTCCCGGATCGACGCCTCTTTCCTCAAGAAATTTTTTGTATCCGGGCGCATTTTCACAGGCGTAGTTAAGGACCTTGAGCGCCCCTTTTTCCTTGAAAGCGGTGCGGTCGGACCTGCCCATCCGCTCGGCTTTTTCGTCATAAAAACCTCTGTTTCTCTCTTCCCGCATCCCCTTAGGCATAAGCCGGCTCCTTTATCTCAAAAATTTCCTTCACCAGAAGGGGGGCAAGGCCGAGGGAAGACTCATCCAGCAGCATGAGCGGCGGGCGAGCCATCAGCGCCCTCCCGATGGCGAGTATCAAAATACAAACAGAAAAAAACTGCGTGTTT
>JAUYEB010000215.1 GCA_030691555.1 Candidatus Bathyarchaeota archaeon | reverse complement strand
GAGGCTCTCGACGGGGAAGGTGACCATGAAGATCGCCCACGACGACCTTGACAGGATCGGCAACAGCATCGACAGGGCGTCTTACAAGATACTGCTCGGGCTCCTGCTCGCGTCCATAGTGATTGGCATGAGCCTGATCGTGATCGCCACGCAGAACATCTTGACGGAGGAGTCGTTCCTGCTGACCATCAGCGTATACGCGGTCGTGGTCTTAGTGGGGGTGTTCTCGGTCTTTCAGCTCATCAGGCAGAGGGACAAGCGTTAATTTCCGCCTCCCCCTTTCTCCTTGGAGTGCCCGTTGTCTGAGAAGATCATAGGCATCCTGGGGGGCATGGGCCCCGAGGCCACGGCGGACCTCTACCTCAGGATAATCAGGGCGACGCCAGCGAAGAGGGACCAGGACCACCCGAGGGTCATAATATACAGCAACTCGAAGGTCCCGGACAGGACCCCGGCGATCCTCGGCACAGGGCCGAGCCCCATGCCCGAGCTCATCAGGGCGGGGAAGAGGCTGGAGGAGGCGGGTGCTGACTTCATAGTCATACCCTGCAACACGGCCCACTACTTCCTGGGTGAGCTCAGGAAGGAGCTCAGGGTCCCCATCCTGGACATGATCAGGCTCTCCGCGGAGAGGGCGAGGCGGAGCTTCCCCAAGGTGAAGAGGGCGGGCCTCCTTGCGACCGATGGCACCCTGAAGAGCGGGCTTTACAGGGCCGCGTTCGGGGAGGTTGACATCGAGATCGTTGAGCCCTCCCCCGAGGTGCAGGCGGAGGTCATGAAGGCCATCTACCAGTGCGTGAAGGCGGGGAACCTGATAGACGGGGGCCTCATCCTCCGCGGCGTGGCGAAGGACCTGATCTCAGCCGGTGCCGAGCTCATCGTCTGCGGGTGCACCGAGGTGAGCCTCGTCCTCAAGGAGGGGGACGTCCAGGCCCCGGTGCTCGACCCCCTGCAGGTCCTCGCCGAGGAGGCGGTCGCCGAGGCTCTCCCGAAGGAGCACGTGTGACTCGTGAGTAAAAAAAGGTCCCAACGCGAACAGCAGGGCGGGGAGGTGGTCGTCCACTACGCCAGGGGGAGGCTCAGCACACCCTCGGGCGAGTACACCTTCTACTACCCGAAGGGGATAAGGTGGGGGTGCAAGATGTGCGGGGCGTGCTGCAGAGACGCCGATCACAGGCCGAGGCGGGTCCTCCTACTGCCCTCCGACGTCGCGAGGCTGGAGAAGAGCGGCGAGAGGGAGTTCAAGACCGACGTGAAGGGGGAGGAGCCCTTCGTCGCCGAGATGAGGAGGAGGGGCGGCTCCTGCGTCTACCTCACCGAGAAGGGGTGCAGGGTCTACCCGAACCGCGCCCTCCTCTGCAGGACGTACCCCTTCTGGATAGAGAGGGACGGTGATGTGTTCGAGATATTGTTCGACCCGCGCTGCAGGGGGATGGGGCGCGGGGGCGAGCTGAAGGAGGGCTTCTACAGGGACCTCCTACTCCAGGCGATCGAGCAGAGAGACACGACCTGAGCTGAGCTTTTTATACCGTCTCGGACCATCTGCAGACCCATGAGTCGGCCCGAGATCAGGGTGATGACCCACGGCGACGTCGACTTCGTGATGCGCCTCCAGGAGATGGTCGGCTGGGGGAACACCCGCGCCGACGCGGAGAGGAGCCTCTACTACGAGCCCTCGGGATGCTTCGTGGCCAGCGTGGGCGGCGTCGACGTGGGGATGGTGAACAGCTTTCTCTACGGCGACGTGGGCTTCATAGGGAACCTGATAGTCGTCCCCGAGACCCGGGGCAGCGGCGTGGGGGCCGCCCTCATGGGGAGGGCGATTGAGAGGCTCACATCCGAGGGCGCCGCGACGATCCGGCTCGACGGCGTCCAGAAGGCGATCCCCCTCTACGAGCGCCTCGGCTTCAAGGGCGAATACTGGTCACTCCGATACAGCGGCACCGCCGCCAAGGCCCCGCATCACAGCATCGAGCCGATGACGAGGGACGACCTCGAAAAGGTCGCCACACTCGACAGGCGCTTCTTCGGGCTCGACAGATCGCAGAAGCTGAGGAGGGTCCAGCACGACTTCCCCGAACTCTGCTTCAAGGCGTCGAAGGGTGGGGTGATGCACGGCTTCATCATGGCCAAGCCCGGCGTCTCAAACGTTAGGGTGGGGCCCTGGATATGCGACCCGAAGCACGCCGAGTACGCCGAGCCGCTCCTGAACGCCCTCTCGTCGAAGGTCGTCGGGAGGAGGCTCTGGGTGGGGCTTCCCGAGTTCAACAAGGCCGCCGTAAAGATCGTGGAGGGTAAGGGCTTCGCGCGGATGCCCTCGAGCCTCCGGATGTGCTACGGGGCGTGCAAGAAGGTCGAGGACGTCTCCGGTATATTCGGCGTTGGTGCGCCAGATAAGGGCTAGGCGGGTCTGTGGAAGACTATCTTGTCCCCGACGGCGAGCGCGGGCTCGTCCAGTGTGGGCGCCCAGAGGATTATGCCCATGTGGTTGGGCATGTGGTTCATGTCGTATCCGACGAGGTCACCTATCTTGGCCCCGGCGGCGGTGACCGTGTCCCCGGTCACAATCAGGCCCCCCCTCGTGATCTCGAAGAAGGCGACCGCGGCGACCCTGTCCGCGCCCCCGCCGGGTGCGGCGGCCTTCTCGTCGGTTATCATTATCTCGTGTATCTCGTGCTTGGGGACGGCGCGGCTCTTGGTGTCGATGAGTTTGAGGCCGCGGTCCTTGAAGCTGACGTGGAGTATGGCGACAATCTTGCCCTCGACAGGGCTCCGGTCACCGTAGAGGTCCGGCGTTATCCTCTTCGGGTCGTAGGGGGGCTTGGACATGGGGCTACTCCTTGACCCAGATGCCGGTGCGCTGCTCTGGCTGCTTCGAGTCGACGTCCATGTACCAGTGGACGCTCTCCCGGCTCGTTGAGGCGCTCATGGTGTTGCCCTTGTTGTCTATGGCGAGGCAGTTCATCCCGCCCTTCTCGTGTAGCTCGTTTATGTCCTTCATGCCGCGGAAGCACGCCTCCCGGACGCTCAGCCCGTTCTTCATGTAGCTGACGAGACTCCGAGCTAGACTGAGGCGTATGGCGAGTTCTCCGCGCCCAGTGCACGCCGCGGCGCCGAAGCGGTTGTCGCAGTAGTTGCCCGCGCCGATGATCGGGCTGTCGCCGAGGCGCCCAGGGAACTTGAAGGCTGTGCCGCTGGTGCTGACTCCGCTGCAGATGTTCCCCTTGGCGTCGATGGCCATGATGTTGACGGTGCCGTGCTGCTTGTCGGTGAGCTTGTCGTACCAGTCGCGTAGGCCGAAGTCGACGTCGTAGTTGACGTACCATGGCTTCTCACCCTCCTTCGGCAGGTCGGCGTACCTCTTCAGGAAGCTCTGGTACTTCTCCTTCGCGTCCTTCGTGAGGAGGTTCTGCTTCTTGAAGCCCATCGACTTTGCGAAGAGCTCGGCTCCGCTGCCGACGAGCATGACGTGCGGCGTCTTCTCCATGACCATCCTCGCGATGCTTATGACGTGCAGGTACCCCTTGACGGCGCCGACGGCCCCCGTCTTGAGGGTCTTCCCGTCCATGATGCTCGCGTCGAGCTCCACCTTCCCGAGCAGGTTCGGGATGCCCGCGTAGCCGACGCTGTCGTCCTTGGGGTTCGCCTCGACGAGCTTCGTGGAGGCCTCGACGGCGTCTATCGCCGATCCTCCCCCCCGGAGTATCTCGGCGCCCGCGCACAGGAACTCGCCCGAGTTCCTCGTCCCGATTATGAAGGGTTTGACCTTAGCCATGGATATGTGGGGCGCCCAAGATGTATAAAAAACAGCTTAAGCTCATCGGTGGGGCCGTTTTTCGTAAAAATTACGATGAATGAGACGTTTCTATGCTCTGCTTAGTGCTCCTGTCCCCGATGTTCAACTTTTCCATGACCTCGTCGACGAAGCCGAAGTATATCTGTTCTCTGAGGTACTTGGAGCGGGGGCGTGGGATTTTGATCTTTACGTCGCCGACCACCCTGCCTGGGCGCTTGGACATGACGATGACCCTGTCCGCCATGTAGACGGCCTCCTCGACGTTGTGGCTCACCATTATGATGCTGGTCGGCGGCTCGCCCCGCTTCCGCCAGATGTCGAGGACGAGGTCCCTAAGCTTCTTGGCGGTGAGTTCGTCGAGGCTGCTGAATGGCTCGTCCATGAGGAGTATCTCCGGTTTTAACGCGAGGGCCCTCGCGATGCCGACGCGCTGCTTCATGCCGCCGGAGAGGTCGTGGGGGTAGGTGTTCTCGAATCCCTCGAGGTGGACCATATTCAGGTAGTCCTTTGCGGACTCGGCGCGCGCCTTCTTTGGGACGCCCATCACCTCGAGGGGGACCTCGACATTCTCCTGCGCCGTCTTCCAGGGGAGGAGGCCGAAGAGCTGGAAAACCATCGATATCTTCGCGTTCGGTTGCGTGATGGGTGTTCCCTCGAATATGACCTCACCCGATGTGGCGTGTTCAAGCCCCGCGATGATTCTGAGCATCGTGGATTTGCCGCAGCCGGAGGGACCGACGATGCAGACGAACTCTTCACTATCTACCGTGAAGTTGACGCCGTCGAGGGCGAGTGTCTCGTTCTTGTCTTCTTTAAAGATTTTTCGTACATCTCTGACTTCAAGCTTGGGCATCTCAACTCACCTCTACCTGATACTTCTCGAAGCGCCTGATGAGGCGCCGCCAGATCAGCGCCTCCATCGATAACACTATGATCGAGATGACGACCAGCAGGAACACGAGGACTATCGTGTTCCCGTACTCGTAGCCGGCTATGTCGAGCAGGGAGCCTATGCCGGGGACGGAGACCGCTGGCACACCCGCCTCGGTCGACTGAAGGTACTCGGAGAAGATTATGGTGTTCCAGCCCGTGCCCCAGGAGAGTATGCTCCCCGTCACGATCGCGGGGAGGATCGAGGGGATAACTATGTGTGTCACCCTCTTCAGTCCCTTGAACCCGAAGATGGCGCCGACCTCGTTGATCTCCGAGGGGATGTTCTTGACGGCGCTGGTGATGTTGATGAACATGTACCAGATCATGTCGAGGACCAGCATTACAATGCACGTGATCTCTAGGGCGAGTCTCTGTGAGCCGACGATGTTGGTTAGGCCGAGGTAGATGACGGGGAAGAGTGCGAGGATAGGGACGCCCTGCCCTATGTCGTAGATCGGGTAGACGATGGCGGCCATCCTCTTGTTCTCCGCCGCCATGACGCCGAGCCCGATCGCCACGGCTAAGGAGATCAGGTAGGCGATGGTGAGTCGACTCATCGTGAATAGGACGAGCGTGGGTAGGGAGGCCAATTGCTCGGCGGGGGGCAGCGAGAAACCTTGTGCTATGACATCCAGCGTCGGGATGTGTTCGCCCTGAGTCGCGATCAGGTAGACTAACAGACCGCCAAAGATCCCGGTCAGTAGCATCTTCTCGAGACGAGAATACTCCCTCAGCCTCTGATAGAGGGCTGAAAACGATTTAGGAATGTGTACGTTGCCGAAGTCGAAGAGGTTCGACTCCTCGGCGGCTATCAGCTTCCCCACCCCGGAGAGGTCGATGCTCACTATCGGCTTGAAGGTCCCGGTGTTCGCCTTCTCCATCAGCTTGTGCCACGTTAGGCTGTTGATCACGATGACGAGGGTCGTGACGAATACGAGCAGTATTATGGCGAGGTTCATGTCCTTGTAGAAGTAGGCCGCTTGGGCGAGCAGGTACCCCACGCCGCCCGATGGGGGTGAGACGACGTCGCCCTTGTACTGGATGTACTCGGCTGCTATCATGAAGAACCAGCCGTCGCTCCAGGCGAGGTTCGCGCCGGCGACGACCGCGGGAGCTATTGCGGGGAGGACGATGTGCCGCGTGTACCTCCAGCCGCTGATGCCGAAGCTCCTCGAGGCATCGACCACGTTAGATGGTATGCTGCTGATCGCGCCGAGGACGCCGAAGAAGATCGCCCACGCCATCGATGTGAAGAGAAGTAGGATGACGGAGACCTCTATCCCGAAGGCGCCCCAGGAGAAGAGGAACCCGATGACGAGCGGGAAGTAGCCGAGTATGGGGATGGATTGTAGAAGGTCGACGATGGGAGTCACGATCCTCCCCGCGGTCCTGTTTGTGGCGGCCCAGATGCCGAACGAGACCCCCCAGATGACAGATAAGATGAGGGTGAGGAATATCCTAGCCACTGTGCTGAGGGTGAATAGTGGTAGATTCTTCATTTCGGGGTATGCGGAGAAGGCACCAATTGTGTATGCCATCGCAGTCAGGAGGGCGAAGCCTCCCGCTACTTTGAGCAGGTATCTTCTCACGGTCTACACGCCTTCTTATCCACCTAAAACGGAGAGGCGCTAAGACGGGGATTTAAGGATAGTCCAATAGACCCGGTGTTATCTGGAGGGTGTTTCACCCACCACCTACCTCCCGTCGGCTTCCTAGAAGCCTTAAAAAACACGCCAATGGGATATGAGGTGAATCGCAATGAGCATCGGCGTGTGGGCGGAGAAGTACAGGCCCAAGACACTGGACGAGATGGTCGACAGGGAGGAGATCGTCTCTAGGTTCAAGAGCTTCGTCAAGGACAAGAACCTCCCCCACCTACTTCTCGTCGGCCCCGCCGGCGTCGGCAAGACGACGAGCATCCTCTGCCTGGCACGCGATCTCTACGGCCCCGGCTATCAGAACTACACCCTGGAGCTTAACGCGAGCGACGAGCGCGGCATCGACGTGATCAGGGATAAGGTGAAGAACTTCGCCAGAACCGCCGCCATAGCCAGCGAGGTATCCTTCAAGATACTGATCCTCGACGAGGCGGACAGCCTCACTACGGCGGCGCAGCACGCCCTCCGCCGAACCATGGAGGTCTACACCCGCACCTGCCGCTTCTGCCTCATAGGCAACTACTCCGAGAACATCATAGACCCCATACAGAGCAGGTGCAGCGTCTTCAGGTTCGGCCCACTCGCAGAGCAGGACGTGAAGAGCTACATCTCGATGATCGCCAAGAAGGAGGGGGTCAAGCTCATCCCCGAGGGGCTGGACGCCGTCTTCGAGGCGAGCGGCGGCGACATGCGCAAGGCGACCAACCTCCTGCAGGCCGCGGCCGCGAGCCACGGCGAAGTGGATGACATCGCCATCTACAGCGTCCTCGGAAAGGTGAGCCCGCAGCGCGTCCGCGACATGATAGCCCTCGGCATGAAGGGGGAGTTCATAGAGGCCCGCGAGATTCTCCGCGGCCTCCTCATCGACGAGGGCCTCGCCCCCGAGGACATAATCAGGATGATCTACTCCGAGCTCATGCGGATGCAGATGCCGGAGAGGTGGAAGGTCAGGATAAGCGACGCAGTCGGCGAGACCGACTTCCGCCTCACCCAGGGCGCCCGCCCCGAGATACAGCTCAGCACCCTCCTAGCGAAGCTCGCACTGGCCAGTGAAGACGCAGATGAGCACAGATAGGCTACCCTGGGCGGTCAGGTTCAGGCCACGCACCGTCGCGGACATAGCCGACAACAGGGAGGCGGTAAACGAGCTCAGGCTCTGGCTCCGCGGCTGGGAGAGGGGCGTCCCCAAGGAGCGCGCAGTCTTCCTCCACGGCCCACCCGGCACCGGGAAGACCAGCAGCGTCCACGTACTCGCCGAGGAGCTCGGCTTCGACCTCCTGGAGATCAACGCCAGCGACTACCGCACGCGTACCCGCATGGAGGAGCTCATCGGCCGCGCCACGACGCAGAACGTCACCATCTTCGGGAAGAGGCGCCTCATTCTCTTCGACGAGATGGAGGGGGTCAGCGGCCACGAGGACCTTGGGGGCATCTCCGCCATCTCGGACATAATCAAGACGACGCGGGTCCCCATAATCCTCATCGCCACGGCGATCGCGGAGGACAACGAGGACAAGTTCCGCCCCCTCCGCGACAAAGCCATCGCGATAGAGTTCAAGTCCGTCCCCACCATGGACGTCGTCGCCAAGCTCGAGAGGATAGCGAGGGAACTGAAGCTGGACGCGCCCCCCGAGGCGCTTGAGGCGCTCGCCGTTCACAGCGAGGGGGACCTGCGCTCGGCGATAAACGACATGGAGTCGATCGCCCGTGGTAAGGGCACGGTGACGGTGGTTGACGTCGAGGGACTCGGGAAGAGGGACAGGCAGGAGTACACCCCCGCCATAATACACAACATCTTCGCCGCCAAGACCCTCTTCGAGGCGCGCCGCGCCATAAACCAGGCCTACATAGATCACGAGGAGCTCTTCGACTGGATATACGAGAACCTCCCCCTCATCCTCGACGACAAGCGGGACCTCCTGGAGGGGTTAGAGGCCCTGGCGAGGGCGGACGTCTACGCCAAGCGCGCGAGGAGCAGCAGCTACAGGCTCCAGAAGTACATGTTCAACGCGATGACCGGGGGCGTCGCCTTCAGCAGGACGCGTAGCGAGGGGCTCGGCCTCCGCCGCCAGGTCATGACAGCGGTCGCCAAGCTCGGGTACCCCCAGAGCGCCTTCTCCGCCCAGGAGACGGCGAGTGGGCTAATGGTTAAGCCGGTGAAGTACATGGGGGACGACTGGAGGCGCGTAAACGACGCCCTTAGGGGCGTGGGCGCCACCTGGGTAAGGGGAGGAAACGGCTGGGCCGTCCCCTACGTGCGCCCGCCCCAGCTCAAGTGGAGGTACATACGCACCTACCACAGCCGCCGCAAGCTCCAGGCGGTCGCAGCGAAGGTTGCCCTAAAAAGCCACATCTCCGGGAAGGAGGCGGTGAGCGAGGTCATACCCCTCCTCCGCCTCATGTACAGGGACAAGGGGATGGGCGAGGCGACGACGGCGTGGCTGGAACTGGATGAGGACGAGGCCGACTGGCTCAGGGGCTAACTCGGTAATTATGTAAAAAATGGCTGATTTATCCGTTAAGAGAAATGGGTTAGCTTAGACCTCAGGTCATTTTAGCGATTTGACCAAATCTTTGAAGGATACCTCTTTTCCGCTTTCATCTGATTCCCCTAACAATCTAATAATCTCGTTCTTCAGATCATCAGGCATAAAACTACAGTCCTTCAAACCCCTACATGTTACTATATCAAATGCCCCTTCTAACGCCTTATCTCTTAACCCGAGAATGTTTGACAGGCTTCCCTTGCTTCTTTTTAATATCTCTAACTGGACTGTCTGCTTGAACCCACCTATCGCCTCTAATGCTTTCTCCTGATCCTCATGCGATGTGAATATCTCCGCGAGTTTAGACAGAGTGCCTATTCCTGCTGGTCCCTCACTAGTAGTGAGTTTTTGCTGAATAACAGGGGATAAGTTAAGCAAAGCTATGTACTTCTTGACTGTGGATATTGAAACCCCTGTTTCTGATGCCACCTTGTTTGGGTCTTTGTATCTGTCAAAAATCTTCTGGTATGCGAGGGCTTTATCCATGGGACTCATATCGGCTCGGTGTACGTTTTCGATCAGGGAGAGGATTGTTGCATCTGTGTCATCCATCTTCTCCCTAATTATCGAAGGGATTGTTGACCACCCTAAACTCTTACACGCTAAGTACCTTCTCTGACCTGCAATAAGTTCGTAGGAGCCTTCAACCGTTTTCTGGATGATTATCGGATTAAGAAGACCCTTCTCCCTGATGCTATTAGCTAGGTCTTCAAGCCCCGCCTCTTCTGTTCCTGCTGTAAGGTCTTTCCGAGTATTCAGAGAAGAAATCTTGATTAAATTTAGCTCGACGTCCCTTACTTCCATAAATGTTAGTTGCAACTATCGCACTCATAAAACTGTTGACTAGGTTCGCAACTGCGAAAGTTGTTTAGTTGAATGAGATGAGCGATTCTAAAAAAGACTAATAAATCTAAAAGTTGGCTTATTCCCTCGACTCGGCTTGACGGATATCTTTTTTGATATTGAGACTTACAGCGTAACGGGAAAACCTCGACTTGATGACGAGGTTATCGCCATAGCGTACAAGGTTCAGAGTGGACCAGTCGAGGTTTTAAAGAGCTGGGAGATAGGTGAAGAAAAAGCGATAAGGCGATTCATGGATGAAACACTTACACAACCATACCCTACGCTGATAGGTCATAACGTTCTCCGCTTCGATACACCCGTTCTTGTCAACAGAGCAGCATTACATAAAATCGGCTCAGTCGAGGAACTCATGCAGCAGCTCATAAACAACCCTTACTACATCGACCTGCTTCAGGTACTGTTGCCTACTAACAACTTTTGGTTTAAAGGTCTGAGAATGGTTGATTGCTCAAGGAGACTTGGATACGAGCATAAAACCTGTGATGGCTCCGAGATAGCTGCTCTCTACGAGCAGAAAGAATACGATAAGATTTCCGCCCACATTATTGAAGACGTTGAAGCAAATGAGCGGCTATATCGTAGCCTTCGTGATGGAAGTTTCTATAAAACAGTAAGTAAACCCATTTAAAATGAGAAAACCGACCCCGCATAGCTTTCTCGCATCTGCGAAGAAGCTGCAAGGGAACTCATAGTGAAAGGCATATTCTTAGTTACTTCATCTACGCCTTTGCATTTAGTCTCCTATTATTATCAGGATTCATGTTATTCAAGTTCAGGAGAAAGGCGAGTGTCATTATTTTCACTAAATAAACAGGTGGGTTAGAAGACGTCCGAGGAGGCTATGTGCCAGTCCTCGACACGCGTCAGCTCGACGCCCTTCCTGAACAGCCTCCTCTCCCTCTCCTCAAGCCCCGAGATGTTGCGCATAATCAGCGTGTAGACGTGGTCGGGGGCGAAGCCGAGGGCGCGCGCCGAGGCGTTCACGGGCGAGCGCACGGTGGCCGTCATGTAGAACTCGTTGAGCCTCTCACCTAGCCCGAGGAGGTGCCCGATGACAGCGGAGGCGACGCGGGGCCTCTCGAAGAGGGGCGTGTAGTCCTCTAGGAAGAGGTTGTACGCGTCCCCCTCGTCGCGCTCAAGACTCGCCGCCACGTACCCCGTGGCGTCGCCGTCCCTGACGCGGTAGAAGCTGCTCCGCCTTATGGGGTGGCTGAACCTCCACCGGAAGTAGGCGAGGGGCTTGTCGTAGTGGAGGAGGCGCGTGGCGCTTGACCAGTCCTCGTATAGGCGGTGGGCCTCCTCGATGCCGATGGGCTTCACCTCTACCTCGTCGCTCCCCTCGACGCTCGTCTTGGCGAGGTCTTCTGCCTTAACCGAGAGGGCGTGGACGTCGCAGGTTACCGTCGAGCCCACCTTCTGGGCGGCGCCCGCCGAGCCCGCGAAGTTGAACCCCATGAGCATCTCCGGGCCCCTGCCGGCGAGCTGCGAGAACATGAAGCGGAGGGTCTCCTGGAAGAGCCCCATCCTCCTGTGCTCGGGGGCGACGAAGCCGTCGCAGCCCTGGACTATGGGGAAGCTCTCTCCCCCGACGCGGACCCGGAGCGGGAGGAAGCTGTTGAAGGCCACGGGTTTGCCCCCGTGCTCGACGACGGCGATGGGCACGAATCCGAGGCGGAAGGGCGTGTCCACCATCTTCCACCTGAAGCGCGCCTCGTCGTAGCAGTCGTAGAGGTTCTCGTTCAGCCCCGCGACGTATGCATCCAGGTCGCCGTCCCTGAACCAGCGGACCCTGTATTCTCCGGACAAGGGATAATAGAGAGTTTTCAGGGGTGGTGATAAATCCTCGCCCCGGGGGCGGGGAAGGTGTTATACTCCCCTCGGTGGGAGTCTTCACCGATCGACATGAGGCTTGGATCACTGCCGAGGGCGAGGCTCGCGAACCTCCCGACTCCCATCCAGGAGATGCCGAACCTCTCGAAGAAGCTGGGGGGCCCGCGCATCTGGGTGAAGAGGGACGACCTGACGGGGCTCGCCTTCGGGGGGAACAAGGCGAGGAAGCTCGAGTACCTGATGGGCGACGCCGTCGCGAAGAAGGCCGACGTCATCGTGACCGGCGCCGGCTTCCACTCCAACTGGTGCACGCAGACCGCCGCGGCGGCGCGCAAGCTCGGGCTCGACATAGTGCTAGTGAAGAATGGACCCAGGGACGGCTGGGAGCCCGCCGAGTGGGACGGCAACCACCTCCTCCACGAGCTGATGGGGGCGGAGATCAAGGTGGTGCGCCCCGAGAAGTTCAAGGCGGCGCTCGACGCCGAGATGGACGCCCAGAGGGAGGCGGGGAGGAACCCCTACTTCATACCCGTCGGTGGCTCCGTCCCCCTCGGCGCCGCGGGGTACGTCAACGCCATGCTCGAGACCTTCAACCAGTCATCCGAGATGGGGGTCGACTTCGACTACGTGGTCCACGGCACCGGGTCGGGGGGGACGCAGGCCGGCCTCGTCATGGGCGCGAGGGCGCTCAACTCGGGAACGAAGGTCGTCGGCGCAGCCGTAGGGTGGACCTCCAAGTAGGAGATGCAGACAAGCGTAAACAAGATCATAAGGGACAGCCACGACGTCCTCGGCCTCGACGTGGAGATACCCGCCTCGGACATCATCGTCTACAACGAGTACGCGGGGGGCGGCTAC
>JAUYEB010000084.1 GCA_030691555.1 Candidatus Bathyarchaeota archaeon | reverse complement strand
CGGCGCCGTCAAGGACATAAAGGAGCTCAAGCAGCCCAGCAAGAAGGAGCTCGAGCTCGCCTACAAGATACTCGACAACCTCACCGGCGAGTTCGACATCACCGAGTACAGGGACACCTACAGGGAGAACGTGGAGAAGCTCATCAAGAAGAAGCTCAAGGGCGAGACCATCCACGTGGAGAAGCCGGAGAAGAGGGAGGAGGTCAAGGAGCTGATGGTGGCCCCGGAGCAGACCCTCGAGCAGATGAAGAAGTGATGAGCTACAGGCCGATGCTCGCGGAGCCCGCCGACGCCCCCTTCGGCGGGGCGGGTTGGCTCTTCGAGGTCAAGTGGGACGGGATACGCGCCATAGCCCACGTCGGGGAGACACTCAGCATAATGACGCGGAACGACAACGACGTCACCCACAAGTTCCCCGAACTCAACGAGCTCTCCAAGCTGACATCCAAAGTCGTTCTCGACGGCGAGATAATCGTCATGAAGGGTGGCAGGCCAGACTTCCAGGCGGTCGCCAAGCGAGTCCAGGCGTCCAAACTGGGGGACATAGAGCGTGAGGCGCGTGAGTCGCCCTGCACCTACGTCGTATTCGACATCCTGGAGAAGGACGGGGAGCCCCTGACGGGGAGGCCGCTGAGCGAGAGGAAGGCGATCCTAAGGGAGTCGCTAAGAGACGGCGAACACGTCGTCGTCTCAAGTTACGTCGTCGGGGAGGGGGAGGCATACTACGAGGCCGCCGTCGCCAGGGGGCTCGAGGGCGTCGTGGCGAAGAGGCTGGACAGCCCCTACCGCGCGGGGGAGAGGAGCAGGGAGTGGCTCAAGGTGAAGAGGGTGAGGACGGTGGACTGCGTCGTCGTCGGCTACACGAGGGGCACCGGGAACAGGGCGGACACCTTCGGGGCGCTCCTGCTGGGGCTCTACGATGGCGATAAACTAACATTCGTCGGCAGGGTCGGCACAGGGTTCACGGACAAGTCACTCCGCGAACTCCTCGCCGCCTTCCGCCCCTACGAGACGGCGGAGCAGCAGGCCGAGGCCCCCGACGTCCCCGCCGGATCGACTTGGCTCAGGCCCGGTGTCGTCGCCGAGGTTGGGTACCAGAACCTCACGGACGACGACCGGCTGCGCGCCCCCCGCTTCCTCCGACTCAGAACCGATAAAGCCCCCCGCGACTGCACGATAGCACAGGTGAGGCCGGTGACCCTCGAAGAGTACAACGCGAAGAGGAACTTCTCCAAGAGCCCCGAGCCCGTGGGGGAGGGGACGAAGCCGAAGGGGGGCAGCTACGTGGTCCAGGAGCACCACGCGCGCCACCTCCACTGGGACCTCCGCCTTGAGCGCGACGGCGTGCTGAAGAGCTGGGCGGTGCCTAAGGGGCCGCCCGAGAAGCCGGGGGAGAGGCGGCTCGCCGTCGCGGTGGAGGACCACCCCCTCGACTACGGCGGCTTCGAGGGCACAATCCCCGAGGGGGAGTACGGCGCCGGCACCGTCAAGATATGGGACAGGGGCACATACGAGGCCGGGGAGTGGGGCGAGGAGAAGATAGAGTTCACCGTCCACGGCGAGCGGCTCAGCGGCCCCTACGAGCTCGTCCGCTTCAGGAAGGCGGGGGAGAAGAATTGGCTCCTCTTCAAGAAGCGGGAGTAGCCTACCTCGGCACGATGGGGTGGAGCTACAGGTTCTGGGTGGGCAAGCTCTACCCCGAGGGGACGAAACCCACTGAGTACCTAACCGAGTACGCCAAGAGGATGAACTCCGTCGAGGTCGACGCCACCTTCTACAGGATACCCAGCGTCTCCACGGTGGAGGCGTGGAGGGACGCCGTCCCGGAGGGGTTCCGATTCGCGGCCAAGTTCCCCCAGACGGTCACCCACGCCCCCGGCCTCGCCTACGACGCGGAGAGGCTCGAAGCCTTCCTCCGCCACATCGAAGCCCTCGGCGGGAAGCTGGGGCCCCTCCTCCTCCAGTTCCCGCCCTTCCTCAAGCCCGCCCACCCCGCCCTCGACGACCTCCTCGAAAAACTCCCCAAGAAGAGGCTCGTCGCCGCCGAGTTCAGGAACAGGCGATGGTTCACCGAGGAGACGTACAAGCTGCTCGGGGACCACGGCGTCGCCCTAGCCTCGACGAACAGGCCGGGGGCGCCTGAGGTCGACACGGCGGGCTTCGCCTACATCCGCTGGGAGGGGGACAGGAAGGCGGTGGACGCCGAGAGGGGGGAGGCCCAGGTCGCCAGGGGCGCCGAGACAGCCGCGTGGGCCGCCAAGGTGAGGAGGCACCTCGAGTCGGGGCGCGACGTCTACGGATACTTCAGCAAGTTCTACTCGGGGTACCCGCCCTCCGACGTCGAGGCACTCAGGGAGCATCTAGCCTAGCCCCACCGGCGTGGGGGCCTCGGTTTATCTGACCTGCGCCGCCTACTCGTAGAAGTCGGGGTGGGGCGCCCACTCGGGGTAGTCCACCTTCTTGAGGAGGGGCTTGTTCTTCGGCCACATGGGCCTCTGGAGGTAGGTGTAGCACTCGTTTCGGCTCTGCTGGAGGGTGTTGTGGAGCTTGGTCGTCCTCCGGTACTCGCGTAGCTCGTCTACGTCGATGACGGCGCCTATGGTCATCTGGCGCCCCCTCGCGGCGACGGCGATTGGCCTGCCCATGAAGTCAACTATCATGCTGTTCCCGTACTTCGCCTCGTTCGCGTTAACCCCGTATACCATGTTCTCTATGCTCCGCATCTTGTTCACCACCGTGTACCAGTCGTAGGGGTCGAACATCAGCTCCTGCGGGTAAGGCGGGAAGACGGTGGGCTTCATTATGACCTCCGCCCCGTTGAAGGCGAGCTGCCTCGCCACCTCGGGGAAGAACTGGTCGTAGCAGACCATGCAGGCGAGGTTGCCCAGCTCCGTCTTCGCCACGGGGAAGAGTGGCGCCTTGTAGTCGTCGAGCACGTCGTGTGGGCTCGTCGACAGCTCGAGGGGTATCCACGGGTTGATCTTTCGGTACTTGAGTATTATCTTGCCCCTGGGGTTCATGATGAAGGCGGTGTTGAAGTAGTAGTCGGGGAACTCGGGGTCCCGCTCGTGGAGGCTGGCGGAGACGTATGTGCCCCACTGCTTCGCCTTCCCCGCGATGGCGTCCGTCTCAGGCCCCGGCATCTCTATCGCAGACGCGACGCGCGCCTTCTGGTCCTGCTTCGGGTCCGCCTCGTCGTACTCGTGGCGGAGTATGTTCTCGGGGAAGACGGTGAGCTTCACCGGGATGGTCTCCTGCCAGGTCTCTAGGCTCTGGAAGCTGGCGAGGACCCTGGCTAGGTTTATCTTCTTTCGCTCGTCGATGTCGGGGACCTCCTCGGGGTTCACCCTCATGTACTGGACTATGGCGGCGCTGTACCTTGTGACCATGCTGACAACCTTCGATGCTCTCCACGCCGCGGGCGGCCATTATTAATTTAGCGGCATGGATGTCATGGAAAAGGGGTTTAATGCCCCAAACGGGGCATTGCTACGCCGTGAGCATCTTGAAGCCCAGACCCGTCCCCTTCCCCTGCTCGAAGGCGAGGTGGATGATGAGCGCCGTCATGGGCTCAAGGTAGCGCGCCGACCTGAGGGGGCCGCAGTCGAGGGGATCGAAGCCGATGTCCGAGGCGAGCCTCATCACCGTCTCCTTCGCCGCCTTGTCGTCGCCCGCTATGAACGCCGTGAGCCTCTCCGCGCCGAGGGAGCCCGTCGGCATGTTGACGGCGAAGACCGTGTTGAAGGCCTTAACGACCCTCGCCTTCGGGAGGAGCCTCTGGGTCTCCTCGCCGGCGGAGGTGGTGAAGCCGACGGCGAGGCCGCCCTGGGCGAGCGGGTTCATCACGTCGATGAGGGGTTTGCCGTCCGCGGCTGCCCCGATCGCGGCCGCGGCGTTCCGCGCCTCCGAGTACGGGACGGCGAGGATTATGACCTCGCCCCACGAAGCCGCCGCCTTCACGGGCTCCTTCGGGTCCCTGTGGCCGAACTTTACCTCGTGACCAGCCTTCGTGAGCCCCGTCGAGAGCGCCGTGCCTACGTGTCCCTTGCCGATGATTCCTATCCTCATGTTTGACTGATGTGAAATTTTAGTGATAAACGTTACCCGCGGAGGCGTCGAAAGTTTCTTCCCCCCGCCCATGGCGTGTAAGCCCGAGGTGTCCACGGTGACCAGGAGCAGGATGAAGAGGGACGACCAGCAGTGGGTGCTGGACTGGATCGTTAAGACGACGGGCAGGGTGCAGAACCTCGCCAACGACGAGAGGGACCTCCCCCAGGAGGTAAAGTCGTACAGGATGATCCCGCGCGTCCTCTACAAGGAGGCCCGCCACATAGAGGGGATAGCGAAGGCCGCCGAGGCCGCGGGTCACACGGACACGGCGCGCCAGCTATACAGACGCGCCAGCCAGGTCTACCACGAGGCACAGCACAGCATCTTCGAGGACGACAACAAGGAGAAGATTTTCCTCCACGGGAAGCACATCGAGTGCGCCGACAAGGTCGCGGGCTACGCCGACTACCCCGTGGAGAAGGTGGAGATACCCTGGGAGGGCAAGCAGATACAGGGCCGCTTCCACCTGCTCAGGGACAGGCGCAAGGCTCCCACGGTGCTCTTCCTCCCGGGGATGGACATGACCAAGGAGGCGTTCCCCAACCCCCTCGCCAACCCCTTCCTCAGACGAGGCATGCACGTCCTCTCCATCGACGGCCCAGGGCAGGGCATGAGCAACATACGCAAGATCAGGGTCAGCGACGACAACTACGAGAGGGCGGCGATGGCGGCCATCGACTGGCTCGTGGCCAGGCCCGAGGTGGACCCGACGCAGATAGTGATCTCGGGGATCAGCTTCGGCTGCCACTGGGGCGTCCGAACAGCAGCCATCGATAAGCGCGTCCGCGCCCTCGCCACCACATACGCCGTCGTCGGCCCCAAGAAGGCCATCTTCGGCGAGGCCAGCCC
>JAUYEB010000293.1 GCA_030691555.1 Candidatus Bathyarchaeota archaeon | reverse complement strand
TAGCTGACCCTCCCCTCGGTCTTGATGGCTATCCCGATGGTTATGTTGAAGGAGTCGTGCCGGTCGGCGTCCCTCGCTATGCCGATCTCCCTAACGGGGCCCTTGATCTTTAGGTCGTCCGCCACCCTGCTCCCTTCGATGAATAACTCTGTGTAGACGATTGGGTCAAGGGCTTAAAAGCGTGCCCATTACTGGGACAGTCCCAAAGCTAACTAATTATACGCGATTGTCCCAGATTTGGAAAAGACGGGGTGTAACTACTTCTTGTAGGCGCCGTACTTCCAGACGGCCCTGCCGACTGCGTTGTAGTTCTCCCAGGGCATGTCCTGGAAGACGGTGCAGCCTGGGCCGATCATGAAGCCTCCGCCCTCGGCGCAGTCGTCGATTGCCTTCTTCACCGCCGCCTCCACCTGCTTCGGCGTCCCCCTGCGGAGGACCGCCTCGTGATCTAGGCCGCCGCAGATGCAGAACTTGTCCCCGTAGAGCTCCTTCCCCTTCTTTATGGGGGTCCAGGAGTGGCTCGCCCAGTTCAGCGCGGTGACGGGGTACTTCTTGAACCAGCCCTCCTCCATCAGCTTCCCCGGGTTGCCGGCGGGGGTGCTGCAGATGTGCATCAGCTTGATCGGTGCCTTGACGGCGTCGAGGACCCTCTTGTCGTAGCCGAGGGCGTATGTCTCTAGCTGCTTCCTGTCGAGGTCCTTCCAGATGCGGCCTCCGCCGCCTATGCCGAGGAAGACGCCGGAGGCGCCCGCGTCGACGCACGCCTCCGCGAAGTCGATGGTGGTCTCGGTGATGGTGTCGAGGCCCTTCTTTAGGGCGTCGGGGTTCTCCTTCATGTCCTTGAGGACCTGCTCGGGGGTGCTGACGCCGTTCATGGCCTGGATGATGGGGCTGGGGATCGTGTAGATGAATGGCATCCTGCGGAGATCGCGTGCGAGGATCTCGTTGCACCTGACGAACTCGCGGAGCTCCTTCTTCGGGTCGAGGACCCAGAGCTTCTCCCAGTCCTTCGTCGTCTTCACCGCGACCGCCTTCGTGGGTGCCTCCTCCTCGTTGTTGATGAACTCGAACCGGCTCCCCCAGTGCATCGCCATGAATCGGTAGTAGGGGGTGACCTTGAGCAGGTCCATGGTGTAGTCGAGCTCGCGGAGCAGCGCCATGTGGGCCTTCGCGGACTCCTCGCCGTCGCGTGTGGTCTTCTCCCAGCTGTAGCCGTTGAGCCACTTGCAGGCGGGGAAGTGGCCCCACAGCGCCCAGGGGACGCGGTCGGGGACCTTCCTCTCCATGACCGCCTTGATGCGGTCGAATCTCTCGGACTCCATGTTCTGTCGCTAGGGATAGGGCGGCCCAGGCAATAAAAGGGGGTGCCCTAGGCGACACGCATCCTGCGGGCGACGTAGGCGAGGAAGACGAGGAGCGCCGCGAGGACCGCCGCCGCTATGATGCTCCCCTCCTGCCCGGTGTAGAGGGGGAAGCTCACGGTGACGGGCGTGTCGCTCAGTAGCCCTACGGGAGTGATGATCGTCTCGCCCTTGTACGTCGTGAAGAGGCGGAGCGTCGCTGTCAGGTTGCCTGTCTGGAAGCCGCCCGTGAACGAGGTCTCGAAGGACGCCTTGCCGTCAACGCCGGTCTCCCCAGCCCAGATGGTCTGGTCCCCCCGCCTCAGGTCGAGGAGCGCCCCCGGGATAGGCGCGCCGGCTCTATTCACCTCCACGGGGAAGCTGCGCTTTATCGTGACCGTCCCACTTACCAGCTTAGTAGCGAGAGTGTGGTTGCCGAGCCTTACGTCGCCCGAGATCGCCACCCCGCCTGTTGTGTCGACGAGGCTTAACCCATCCGTGATCGAGGAGTCGTGGAAAGCGACGGATAGGGACTCGCTGGGTATCAGGGTCACATTTCGCATGTCGCAGCCAGTGAACTCGTAGCTCGAGTCGGGCGGCGAGCCCCAGTTCACCACGCAGCCGCCCAGGTAGCTGCCCGAGGCTCGGACGTCCATCCTCCTCCCCATCGGCGAGTAGAACTTGGTGTTCTGGGCGGTCACCCCTCTCAGTTCGATGCTGTAGGCGTCCGCCGAGTCGAAGGAGAAGGCGGCGAGGTATTCCGACTTCGTTCCGACGACCTCCGAGACTCCTCCTCCGTTGAGTAGCGCGAGGAGCCAGATGTTCCCCCCCTCGACCCTGTAGCTTCCGCCGTTGAGAACGACTATCGTCAGGTCGACATCCCGAAGTGTAACGTTCCCGACGGCAGTGAGCCAGATGTGGTCGACCGTGGAGTCGATGAGCCTGACGTCCGGTAGGGCGATCTCGCCAAGCTGGGACGCATTCCAGGCGAGGTGGTAGCCCTCGTGGGAGCCAGTGACAGGCCCGTCACCCGTCCCCTGAATCTGAAGGAGGCCGACGCTCGTCCTGTTGACAAGTGTCACCCCCTGCCTCACCGGAGCGAGTATCTCTATCTCCGAGTCCCTAAGGCTGCAAACGCCCTTCGAGTTGGAACTAACGGATCCAGCCACAAGCCTCTCGGCGGAGAGGCTGGCGTTCTGGGAGATGCTTACGCGGCTGAACTGTATGTATGGGGCGAGTATCCCGGGGAAGGTCCAGTCCTCGAGGGCATAGTGTATGCTTTCGGAAGCGTTCACGACGAAGACGGTGACCCCCTCCAGTCTCAGCTTGGCGTTCCCGATCCCCGCGACCCCCACCTGGAGCTTGGAGGTAATTGTGGAGTCGACGGCCTCGAAGGTTGCGCGGTCCGAGACCCGAACGAAGCCGCCCTGCCCCTGCGACTCGGGGGGAGCTATGGTGAGGGAGCAACGCCTCAGAGTCAGCGACGAGTCCCCCGCGACGTTGACCTGCCCTCGGACGATGAGGTCGGCGTCCTCGAAGAGCATCCGGTCCGAGCCGTTGAGTGCGAGGTCACCGTCGATCTCGACGCTCTTCCGGCTTGGGGCGCCGCTCAGCATGGGCGTCAGCGGGGAGGCGACCAGGATGAGCATCAGGGCGAGAAGGGCTGCGAGCCTAGGTTGGGCCATCGGGTATCTCAACTCCGCGGCGTGGTAAAAACTGTGTGTGGTAACCTCTATAAGCACCTGATCCGTTGGCTTCTCTGTTCTATGGTCCCCAAAATGCAGTATAGGAAGTTCGGCAGACTGGACTGGATGCCCTCGGCCCTCGGGTTCGGGGCGATGAGGCTCCCCATCCTCGACGGCGACGCGGGGAAGATCGACGAGCCCCTCGCCATCGACATGATAAGGTACGCCATCGACCACGGCGTCAACTACGTCGACTCCGCCTACCCCTACCACAAGGGGCAGAGCGAGATTGTCGTCGGGAAGGCGCTGAGGGACGGCTACCGCGAGAGGGTGAAG
>JAUYEB010000207.1 GCA_030691555.1 Candidatus Bathyarchaeota archaeon | reverse complement strand
GGTATGGAGCACCTCATCGCGGTGGTTGAGACGAACAGCTGCTTCAGCGACGGCGTCCAGATGGTGACTGGCTGCAGCTTCGGGAACAACAGCTTAGTATATAGGGACTACGGCAAGGCCGCCTTCAGCCTCGCGCGCGCGCGCGCGAGCGGAGCCACTACGAGCGCTTCTACCTATCCTCGTTAAAGTACTTCGAGGTAACCAGGAATGGATAAGGAACTGATTAAGAAGGTCATCTGGTCGACGGTGCTCTACGGGCTAACGGTGGGGGCCCTATACTATGTGTTGCGGGTCCGAGAGATGTCTTTGACCAACAGTCAGAGTGTCACCTTCAGCTCCTTCTCATTGTCATTCATATTCGCCCCCTTGGTTGCCACCCTAGCTCTCAACTATGCGGCAAGCTTACTTTCAGTCCTTGTTCAGGGCAGGGTGGTTCCTCCCGTATGCTCGGCGTTGAGGCTGATGGCGGTCCCTACGGGGCTCATGCTTCTTTCAAGCTGGTCCGGCATACCCATGGTTCTGCTTCCCATAATCCAATTCCTATTCTATGTACTGTTGACCTACTCGATCCACCATGTCGCTTTGGTCGTGGGTCAAAAATACGAGAAGATCCTTACCCCCGTCCTGCTTTGTGCCGTGGTTCTCGTTTACATGACGTTGACGAGGCAGGCGCTCACTGGGATTGCTCCGAGTCTCCAGCCTTTGATCCCTCTCGTGGATCTTGGGCGTGTCGACGGCGTCTTCCTCGTGGCTTTTCTTGTAACTGCGGTTACAGCCCTCTTCGGTCTCCTAAAGGAGCATAGGAACCAGTATGCGAGCTTCATAGGCCGCGAAATCGGCAGCGGCACCTTTACCAAGTTCTTCCTATTCATCTTCCTGTCTTTCTACCTGCAGTTGGGGAGGAGCTACCTTACCCCCTACATCAATCCTCAATACCTCGTGATAGTGGAGTGGGTAGCCGTTTGCCTCACTGCCTACCCATTCTACAGGTTGTTCAAAAACTACGTCAACACGGCCCTCGTAAAGTACATCGAGGTGGAGGAGTGGAAGGCCCACGTCCAGAAGATCGAGTGGACCACAGACGCCAGACTGGATGACCTCACAAACCACATCAAGGAGTTCCACGCCACGGGGCGGAAAGAGAACTTACTCGTCAACCTCATCAGCGTACTGCTTGAAGCGGGAGGAGACGAGTCGGATATAGCCCGCGTCACAGCCCCCCTCATCAACCATCGGGACGTCGAGCCCGGGGTAGTCATCCTCAGGTGGCAGGTAAACTATCTGGAGAAAGAGAACAAGAAGCGAAGGCAGGCGGTCCTACGGGACGTTCTCGCACAGCTTGAATCCCTTGACTACATGCCGCTAGTCGAGCCCCCCTCACCCCCAGATGCAAACATAGAGGTTGGTTCAGTTGAAGTTTGATGAAGTAAATGAAACATGCAATAAGCTGTTAGACACAATTGGTAACTACTTCGTCGGGGAGCGGCTGCTCCTCCAGAAGGTACTCGCTGCAGCGTTAGCCAACGGGCACGTCCTCTTCGAGGACAACCCCGGGCTTGGGAAGACCCTCCTCGCCAAGGCTTTCGCGAAGGCGACGGGGTGCGACTACAAGCGCATCCAGTTCACCCCTGACCTCATGCCGGCGGACATCGTGGGCACCAAGGTCTGGAAGTCGGAGAAGGAGACCCTCACGCTGGAGAAGGGGCCCGTCTTCACCCACATCCTCCTCGCCGACGAGATCAACCGTTCACCCCCCAAAGTCCAGTCAGCTCTCCTTGAGTGCATGGCGGAGAGGCAAGTGACCATCGAGGGGGAGACCCACAAGCTAGAGTCCCCCTTCCTCGTGCTCGCCACCCAGAACCCCATCGAGATGGAGGGAACCTATCCCCTTCCGGAGGCCCAGATGGATCGCTTCCTCATCAAGCTGAGCACCGGCTACGTGAGGACGCTGGAGCTGGAGGCCGAGATCCTCAAGAGGCGGGCAGGCTGGCGGCGCGACGACCCAGTCGACCTCATCCCCTCCGTCACTAACAACCAGTCCTTCCAAGCTCTACAAGAGACCATCGAGAAAGATGTCTACGTGGACGAGCAGATATTCACGTACATCAGCAAGATCGTACGCGCCACCCGGGAGAACTCATACGTGGAAGTCGGGTCAAGCCCCCGAGGCGGACTCAGCCTCTCCAAGATCACGAAGGCAAACGCCGCCATCAACGGCAGGGACTACGTGGTACCCGACGACGTCAAGCTCTACGCCAAGGACGTCCTCACCCACAGGATCATGCTCCGGATGGAATACGCCTTCGAGAAGAACATCACGAGCGCCAAGATCGTCGAGGATATCCTCTCCAAGACCGAGGTCCCAACCCAGGTAACGCGGCGGTGACCCGGTGAGAATTAGCGAACTCAGCAGCATCATCGCCTTCTACGGCTTCGCCCCCATAATAATTGGGCTATTCTTCGGGAACATGATCCTCATCTACGCTGGGCTCGTACCCATTGTCTTTGTGATCCTCAGCCTCGTCTTCGAACCCGTACAGGGCATCGAGGTGACGGGCGGGGAGAAGATACAGAAAGTCTTCGTGGAGGATAGTGTGAAGATCACGCGGACCATCCGAGCCTCGAAGGGGCTAGGCTTGCTACTGATCTATGAAAAGCTCCCAGAACACTTCGAACTTGTCGAGGGAAAGAACGTAACGGTCCTCGTGAAGATGTTTCAACCCGTCGAGGAGCGGATGGAGTACACGATCAAATGCACTCGGCGGGGGCTCTATCCCCTCGGAGAGATAGATTATAGCGTCAGGCACCCGGTCGGGACAATGAATCCGGAGCAGGGGAAGGTGAACCTTGGTGAGACCCTGATCGTGGAGCCAAGGTGCTTCAAGATCCGTAGGGTCCCTGAGAGGCAGCAACGGAGTATCCTCCCAACCCCTGCAGAGTCCCTGATCAGGATGGGCGTCCCAACCACCAACTTCCGGGAACTCCGAGAATACAACTATGGAGACTCTTTCCGCAGCATCAACTGGAAGGCAACGGCCCGGAGCATTCAGGTGAGCGGCGTGCCCACAGTTAACGAGTTCGAGCGGGAGGGGCGCCAGGTCGTCTGGATCTTCCTCAACTCCGGGAAACGCATGGAGCTCGGCACAAGCATCGAGAACGGGTTCGAGTACGCGATACAGGCCGCCCTTAGCTTCGCTGAGTTCTACCTCGACCGCCAGTGCCTAGTCGGCTTCAGCATCTACAACGAGGACCGGGGGCTCCAGCACTTCACGTATAGCCGGGAGTATCTTCGCAGCCTTTACCAGAGCCAAGGGGTAAAGACGCTGCCTGACCTTCTACCCGTCGGTCCCCGGGCTTCCGAAAGTGGTGACCCGAAACTGGTTTACTTCAACCTCTACCCGGACGGGAGGCGAAAGCAGTTCCTCAAGATTCAGCGCATCCTCCAGTCCGCGAGGATCGGTATGAGCGACTTCAACCTCGCCCAGAGCCTCCAGCTTGTCAAGGGGCACATGAAGTCTACGACCCCCCTCTTGATCCTCATCACAAACGTAACCGAGGAGAGTGCTGTGAAGCTCAAGGATGACTTGATCAACGCGGAGCGTTTCATCACCCGGATACGTGTGCCCCGCAAGAACCTGCTGCTGGTAAACGTGAGCGGCTACGGGCTTGCTGCGGAGTCAGTCGAGGAGCAGGATGCTGCGAAAGTCATGGCGATCAAGGAGAGGAGCCTCCTCCGGAAGGTTGCACCGAGCGGCGCCATCATCCTCAACTGGGACCCGTCAAGCAAGAGCCTCGTAGACCAACTCATCTCAAGGGTGAAGAGTCGATGAAGATCAGCTCCAGCCTCCTCAAGCCCCTCCTCGGGGTGCTCTCCATCGCGTCAGTCGTCTTCGCCGTGAACTCTTTCTTCCACTCGGGCCCCTACTTCGCGGTGAAGAGGCTCGCCGCCTCGACCCTCACCATGTTCAGTGCCACCTACGTGGACTTCTGGGTGCTACATAATCTATTCGACCTGGTTCTCTTCCTGGCCCTATCTTTGATCTGCGTCTATAAGATAATGGTTGGGCTTGAGACGAGCCTCGTGGGGTTTTACAGGATACTCTTCGTATTCTTTTTACCAGAGCTCCTCGGCTTCTCCGAGGTCAACTATTTCAACCTGTTGAACTGGGCTGATACTCTAAGAGTTGAGCGCGATTTCGGTGCTGTTCTTATTGATCTCCTGATTTTCATGTTGTTATTTACGATAACGTTGACTGTGCAGGACATGGAGAGGGTTCACAGTGGTTACCTCGCTAACGGTATTGAGCCTGAGGTGCTACGGGTCGCGGAGCGGAGGCAGATTGGGGTCATCTTATTCCTCGGAGCCTCCACCCTTCTTATCCTCCTCGGGATAGTGTTGGTAACACCGTTACCGAGTTCCCTATTCGCCAGTATCCAAGGGCTGGTGCCATACAGGTACGCTGTCTACGCGGGGGTGGCGGTACTCCTCCTCCTCGCGGGTCTGCTCATATACTTCCGAGAGCGAGCAATCGCAATAATCAGGGAGAATTAGCTTGTCAATCGAGAATAATCTCCCCCGACGGAGGGCAGAACATACGCGCCGCGCGCGGGGTCTCTGATGTCAGGGGGGTTAAGAGGCGGGTGGAGTGGGAGACCCTCGTGGTCTAGTCGACCCTGCCCTGGGCCCCTTTTACGGCGCCCTCTATGAGGGCGTAGACGGATTTCAGCCCCTTCTTCTCTGTGTCCCGGGCGGCGGGGTAGCTGGCGACGCCGAAGGCGCAGGCCTTAGGGTACTCGAACATGACCTCGATGGCTTCCCCCAGCTCCTTGGCGGTTGGGCCGTTGGCTACGGGCAGCCCCGCGCCGGGTATGTCGGCTGGGTCGAGGACATCCATGTCGACGTGCACGTATATCCTGTCGCAGAGTGTGCTGAGGCGCTCCATCTCCATGTCGACGGCGGGGCTGCCCTTCTTGAGGTCGTCTACGGTTATCTGGGCGATGTCAAGCCTGTCTATGGATTCCTGCTCGTAGGGGTCTGTGTCTCGGACGGCGACCATGGTGACGTATTTTGTGGGGAGAGCGGGGTCGAGGCCGCAGGTGCGGCGGAGCCTGTCGTAGCAGAGCCCGCAGCTCACAGCGACGGGCATGCCTCCGAGCATCCCGCTGTAGGTGGTCTCGGGTGTGTTGAAGTCGCCGTGTGCGTCTATCCAGACGAGGCCGACCTTCAGGGGCTTCCACCCGCCGCTGTGCTGGACGCCCGCGAGCATGCCCATGAGGCCGTTGCAGTTGTGGAGGAGGCCGAGAGGGAGCATGTCCTTCTTGAGCTGTGCGGAGACGGCGTCGGCGAGGCGCTTGCTCGCGAGGCCCATGCGGTGCATCTCGCCGTACTGCTTCTCCTCGTCGGGGGTGAGCTTCGTGTTGAAGACCTCGGCGACGGTGCATCCCTTCTTCTTTAGGAGCTCGGGGAGGCCGCCCTGCTCGATGGAGTCGACCTGTATGCCGTTCTCCTTGAAGCCATACTGGCCGTTGTATGGGAACTTGTCGATGGCTACGCGTAGGTTCTCGACCATGTGTATCGGGATAGAAGGGTGGGTCGTCCGTTTAAAACTTGATTCACTCGGCCTGCTTCATGATGGCGCGCTTTATGGCGACGTCCTCCCTGGGCCAGTCGCCGTGGGGACCGCGGGTGGCGGTTCTGACCGCGGCGATGGCCTTGACGGTCTCCATACCCGAGGTGATGGTGCCGAAGACGGCGTAGCCCTGGTTGCCGGGGCTGGCGTTGAGGAAGCTGTTGTCTATGAGGTTTATGAAGAACTGGCTCGTGGCGCTGTCGGGGTCATTGGTCCGGGCCATGGCTATGGTGCCGGCGGTGTTCTTGAGGCCGGTCTTCGCCTCGAGCCTGATGGGCTGGCGTGTCCTCTTCTGGACGCAGTCGGGGGTGAAGCCGCCTCCCTGGATCATGAAGCCGGGGATGACGCGGTGGAGGACCGTGCCGTCGAAGAAGCCGTCCTTGACGTACTTGGCGAAGTTGTCGACGGTCACGGGGGCCTTGGCCCTGTTGAGCTCGACCTCGATGTTGCCCTTGGTGGTCTCGAGTACCACTGTCTCTGACATGGCTGGATGAGG
>JAUYEB010000218.1 GCA_030691555.1 Candidatus Bathyarchaeota archaeon | reverse complement strand
CCCACCCCGGGCAGATAACCCGGCGTATCGACGAGAAAGAGCATCGGAATATTGAAGGCGTTGCAGAAACGAACGAAGCGGGAACTCTTCAGGGAGGATTCCACGGTCAGGCAGCCGCCCAAATGCATGGACTGGTTTGCGATGATACCGACCGGCCTACCGCCGAAACGGGCAAATCCGGTAATGATATTCCTTGCGTATTCCGGCTTGATTTCGAAAAAATCATGATCATCGACAATGATATCGATGATCTTCTTCATGTTCAGGACCTGTCGATAATTCGACGGTACGATGTCGTTCAGGATAGGTTCGGCCCGGCGGGGATCGTCGGTACACTGCTTCCGAGGGGGTGGCTCTTTCCAGTTCTGCGGCAAGAAACTCAGAAGCCTGCGGATCTGCGCAATGCATTCCCTCTCGCTGGAAAGCCTCAGATCCCCTATGCCCGTTTTCTGGGTGTGGATTTTCGCCCCTCCCAGATCCTGATACGATATCTCTTCCGAAGTCACCGCTTTGATCACGGCGGGACCCGTAATGTACATCTCTCCCAGATCGTCAACGAGAAAAATGAAATCCGTCAGGGCGGCCCCATACACCCCGTGTCCGGCATTCCTCCCCATGATTGCCGTGATCTGAGGAACGACCCCGGAAGCATGGGTGTTGCTGTAAAAAACAGATCCGGAAAAACTGAACCACCGCGCACCTTCCTGCACTCTTCCGCCGCCCGATTCGTTCAACTGAATGACCGGTACACCCATTTTTACGGCGTTATCGATGATTTCACACCATTTGCGCAGATGGGTACAGGTGCCCGAACCGCCCAAGACCGTCACATCATGGGCGAGGACACACACCTTTCGCCCGTCGATTCTGCCGAAGCCCGTAATCAGCCCGTCGCCCGGGTAGTGTTTGTCTTCCATCCCGAAATCGGTGCAGAAAGTTTGGGCGAAGGTGTATACCTCCGCGAAGCTATCGGGGTCCAACAACAACTCGATGCGCTCTCGGGCGGTCATCTGCCCGGTCTTGTGCCGGCTGGCAATGGCCTCGGGACCTCCCATAGCCGTAATTTTAGCCCGTCGTTTCTG
>JAUYEB010000185.1 GCA_030691555.1 Candidatus Bathyarchaeota archaeon | reverse complement strand
CCCACCCGACGGTGATGTCCTCGAAGCCCTCGACACTCGCCTCCTCCCCGTATAACTCCCGGAAGAAGGCCCCGAGCCCCTCCTCGACCTTGCGCGTATCCGTCAAGAGCGCAGCCCCATCTAGGGTATAGGGGTCCGCTGGGTAAATCAGCCTGTTGGGAGGCGAAAACTTGACTCATACGTGGCAACAGTCGGGGCCTCGATGGCTCCACCATCGAAGGTTTTATTACACCGATTAGTTAATTATAAGTATTAAATAACCTTCTATTTTAGATAAAAAAGGTTTTAAGCTCGGCCCTGCCCAAATCTGTTGGTTTCGGGTGAGGCTGCATGGGCTGCACCGTTGTCGTTGACGGATTCTACGGGGACACTGGGAAGGGTAAGATAATCTCATACCTGGCGGTGGCGGACGACGTCGCCGTCGTGGCGAGGGCGGGGGTCGGCCCCAACGCGGGCCACACCGTCGTAAAGGACGGCAGGGCCTACAAGCTCAGGATGGTTCCCTGCGGCTTCGTCAACCCCAAGGCCCTGATGCTCATAGGACCAGGCGTGCTCATCAACCCCGAGCTAGTCCTCAAGGAGGTCGCCGAGACTGGGATAGAGAAGCGCTTCGGCATCGACCCCCAGTGCGCCGTAATAGAGCCCAAGCACATACAGCTCGACCAGACAGACGCCAACCTGAAGAACACCGTCAAAACCACCGGCACCGGAACTGGGCCCTGCAACGCCGACCGAGTCATGCGCGTCGCCAAGATGGCCCGCGAGATACCCGAGCTCAAGAAGTACCTCGCGGACGTCCCAGCAATCGCCAACAAGGCACTCGACGACGGGAGGAACCTCCTCATCGAGGGGACGCAGGGGACCTTCATCAGCCTATACTACGGCCAGTACCCATACGTCACCAGCAAGGACGTCTGCGCCGCGGCCGCGTGCAGCGACGTGGGAGTCGGGCCAACGCGCGTCACCGACGTGGTAATGGTGCTGAAGAGCTACGTCACCCGCGTGGGCGGGGGCGAGCTCGACGGGGAGATAAGCCACGAGGAGGCGAAGAAGAGGGGCTGGGACGAGTACGGCACCGTCACGGGCCGCCAGCGTCGCGCCGCGCCCTTCGACTATAACCTCGCAAGGCGGGCGAAGATGATCAACGGGGCCACGATGATCGGCCTGACCAAGCTGGACGTACTCTTCCCCGACTGCAAGGGTGTCAAGGAGTACGCGGAGCTGGGAGCGGATGCCAAGAAGTTCGTGAGGAAGATCGAGGACGAGGTCAAGACGCCGGTCTCCCTCATCGGGACGGGACCGGGCGTCGACGAGCTCATCGACAGGCGCTAGCGGCTGAACCAGCCCTTCTTCGACTCGCCGATGTCCTTCGCGAACTCCTCCATGAGTTCGCGCTGCCTCTTCGTGATCTTCGTGGGTATCTTCACCTTGACGTGGACGAGGTGGTCGCCTCGGCCGTATCGGCTCGGCATCCCCTTGCCCTTGATCCTGATGATGTCGCCGCTCTGGACGCCTGCCGGGACCCTGATCTTCTCCTCGCCGTTGACTATGGGGACCGTGATCTCGGCCCCGAGGGTGGCCTGTGCGACGTTGACCTCGGCCTCGTAGATGGTGTCTGGGCCCCGGCGCAGTAGGTAGGGGTGTGGCTTGATCTTGACCCCGACGTAGAGGTCGCCCGAGGGGCCGCCGAACTGGCCCGCGTCCCCCTGGCCGCGGAGGGTGAGGTACATCTCCTCGTCGATGCCCGGGGGTATCTTGACGTCTATCTGGCGCCGGGCCTCCTCGACGCCGTCGCCGTGGCACTTGGCGCATGGCTTCTCGGCCGTGCGCCCCCTGCCCTGGCAGCGGTCGCACGTGGTGACCGTGATCATCCTGCCGAAGGGGCTGGCGACGCTCCTCTGAACCTGGCCCGTGCCCCCGCACTTGGGGCAGGTGACTACTGTGAAGCCCGGCTCGGCGCCGCTCCCGTTGCAGCGGCTGCACCTCTCGAGCCTGTTGAGGTTGAGTTCGACTGTCGCGCCGGTGGCGGCCTGCTCGAGGGTGATCTCGACGCCGGTCTGGAGGTCCCTGCCCTTCTGTGGGCCGCTGCGCTGGCGCTGGAACCCGCCGAATCCTCCACCGAAGGCGCCGCCGAAGAACGTGCGCAGTATGTCCTCCATGTCTACGCCGAAGCCGCTGAAGTCTGCGCCGCGGAAGATGTCCTCCTGGCTGTAGGCGCCGCTGATGCCGGCGTGGCCGTAGGCGTCGTACTTCTGCTTCTTCTCCGGGTCGCTGAGGACGGCGTAGGACTCGCTTATCTCCTTGAACTTCTCCTCGGAGCCGGGGTCCTTGTTCCTGTCGGGGTGGAGCTCGAAGGCGAGCTTCCTGAAGGCCTTCTTTATCTCCTCGGGGGAGGCGCCCTTGTCTATACCAAGGATCTCGTAATAATCACGCTTCGTAGACATGCCCATCCCCCGGGGTGCTGAAGACTTCTCCGAGGCGGAGGGCTTAAAAAGGTTACCGAGTCGGCGTCAGGACCCCTGCGGCTCGTAGAGGACCTCCAGGCGCTCGACCATCTCCTCCAGCCTGTCTGTCATGCCGTCCATGCGCTCGAGTAGGCTGTTCAGGGTCTTCTCGTGTTCTATGAGTACCCTGATTATCAGGTCGAGGGCATCGAGCCTGCTGCGCTCCGCCATTGGGGTCAGCGTCTACTGTGTCGGTGAGGCGGAAAATGTGGCGTCACCCGCGGAGGGGCTGGTTTTATACAGGGGTGCGGGGTCACTGCTTCTTCTCGTCGTCGACCACCTTGTACTCGGCGTCGACTGTCTTGGCGCCTTGCTCTTGTTGTGGCTCCGTTCCGGGCTGGGGCTGCTCGGCTCCAGCCTGCTGCTGTTGCTGCTGGGCCGCGGCGGTGTGCTTGTAGATCTCGGTCCCCGCCTCCTGGACGATCTTCGTCAGCTCGTCTGTCTTGGCCTTGATGGCGTCCGTGTCCGTGCCCTTGAGTGCCTCCTTGAGGGCGGTGAGGTTGTCGCCTATCCTGTTCTTTAGGTCGCTCGGGAGCTTGTCGCCCACCTCCGTGAGTGTCTTCTCGGTGGTGTAGGCGATGCTGTCGGCGTTGTTGCGTATCTCGGCCTCCTCCTTGGCCTTCCTGTCTGCCTCGGCGTACCTCTCGGCCTCCTCCATCATGCGGTCCTTCTCGCGCTGGTTGAGCTTGGTTGAGGCCTGGATGGTTATGCCCATCTTCTTGCCTGTGCCGAGGTCCTTGGCGCCGACGTTGAGGACTCCGTCGGTGTTTATGTCGAACGTGACCTCGATCTGCGGGACCCCGCGGGGGGCCGGAGGTATTCCGGTCAGGTCGAAGCGGCCGAGGCTTATGTTGTCCTTCGCCATGGCGCGCTCGCCCTGGAGCACATGGATGGTGACCGCGGTCTGCATGTCGGCGGCCGTGCTGAATGTCTGCGTCTGCTTCGTGGGGATAGTGGTGTTGCGCTCTAGAATCTTCGTCATGACCCCGCCGAGGGTCTCGACGCCGAGGCTGAGGGGGGTGACGTCGAGGAGCACTATGTCGCTTATCTCGCCCGCGATGATGGCTCCCTGGATGGCGGCGCCCATGGCTACGCACTCCATGGGGTCGAGGCCCCTCTCCGGCTTCTTGCCGATGACCTCCTCTACGAACTGCTGGACGAGGGGCATCTTGGTCATGCCTCCGAAGAAGATGACCTTGTCTATCTTGTCCTTCGTGATCTTGGCGTCCTCGATGGTGCGGAGTATGGGGGCGCGTATGCGCTCGATTAGGGGGCGGGCCAGCTGCTCAAGCTTGGCGCGCGTCATTGTTATGTGCATGTTCTTGGGTTGGCCGCCGCCCATGGCGATGTAGGGGAGGTCGATGTCCGTGCTGAGCACGCCGCTGAGCTCGATCTTCGCCTTCTCGGCCCCCTCCTTGAGCCTCGCCATCGCCTTTAGGTCGCTGCGGAGGTCGACGCCGTCGCTGCGCCTGAACTCGTCGATTAGGTAGTCCATGATGGCCTTGTCGACGTCGGCTCCGCCGGTCTGGGTGTCGCCGCTCGTGCTGAGGACCTCGAAGACTCCTCCGCCGAAGTCCATGACTGTTGTGTCGTTTGTGCCTCCGCCGAAGCTGAAGACGAGTATCTTTAGCTCCTTGTCTGCCTTGTCTAGGCCGTAGGCGAGTGCCGCCGCGGTGGGCTCGTTTACTATGCGTGTGACCTTGAGGCCGGCTATCTCGCCGGCGTCGATTGTGGCCTGGCGCTGGTTGTCGTTGAAGTGGGCTGGGACGGTGATGACGGCCTTTGTGACCTTCTCGCCGAGGAAGGTCTCGGAGTCGCGGAGTATCTTCTGGAGGATGAAGGCGCTGATCTGCT
>JAUYEB010000149.1 GCA_030691555.1 Candidatus Bathyarchaeota archaeon | reverse complement strand
CCGAGCCCACACTGGAGCTTCCCGTTGAACACTTGGGAGGGGTCCTCGTGGGGCATGAAGTCGCCCCCTTCGATGAGGACCTTGTCGCCCTCCTTCTCCATCTTGATGGTCACCTCGGGGACCGTCTCAGTGTAGGAGTAGAAGCTGCCGTTCTTAACGGCCGACACGTGGAACTTGTCCCCGGCCAAATCGAAGGCCACGAGGTCAGACTTCAGGCATCTGTCGCGGAACTCCGACCACTTGTGGAGAGAGACCTTGTACTTGTAATACCCTTGAATTTGAACGGTGCCGCCGCTTGGAGGCTGATTCAGGGTCTCCCCGAGTTGGGAGACCAGGGTGTCGAGGCTCTGCTCGTGCTCTTTGAGCACCTTGAGGATGAGATCAACAACGTCGACTCTCTCGTCGAAGCCCATCGATTACCCATGGCCTCCCATGGAGGCAGATTGGCACTTGGACGATAATAAAGAAGATAGGAGCATTAACCTATACTAAGTTTAGGTATAGTCACAACATAATGATCCGAATAAAAGATTGATTGATACTTAAGATTAAAACTCATCACTAATATTATGAGCCATAAACCGTTGAATCAGCCGACGTATCGGTGGTCACGCATTGGCCAGCAGGCAGATCAATTATGGGTTAGGGGTATAGTTCCCGAATAGCGACGCGGGGTCTGGTTATTTTATACGGCGTGTGAGAACTAAGAGAAGGTGATCGCGATGTGGAGTCCCGTACCTCTTCTCAGCGGCCTCAGGATCGTGCTCACCATCGCTATGCTCGGCTACGCCTCCTACAGGGACGTTAAGACGAGGGAGGTGAGCGACGTGGTCTGGGTCGTCTTCGGGGGCGCCGGCCTGCTAATCGATGGTTACGGGCTCGCCGCGGGGACGATCGGCTGGGAATCGATGGGTGTGGCCGTCGGGTTTTCCCTCGTCTTCGCCCTCTTCTCCGGGTACCTCGGCTTCTTCGGGGGGGCCGACCTCCTCGCATTCGTGGCGATCGCCCTGCTCAACCCGACGCCCCCCGAGGTTGGCTTGACGCCACTGGTCTTCCCTCCGGTGCTGTTCCCGCTCACCGTGATCTCAGACTCCATCCTGATAGGGGCCTCGACCGCCCTGGTCGTGCTGGTTGTCAACCTGGGCTCATCGAGGCGCATGGGGCTCTTCGAAGGTTACCCAAAGGTGGGCTTGGGGACGAAGTTTCTCCTCCTCCTGACGGGACGGAGCAAGGAGCTGTCGAAGGTTAGGGGGCCTCCCTTCGAATACCCGCTCGAAAAGTTGAACGAAGACGGATCGGTGGGTATACATGTTCGGCCCGATCTCTCGGACGACGCGGCGGCTGTTGAGACCCTAAATAAGCTGCGGTCGTCGGGGAGGAGGCGCGTCTGGGTTTCGTATAGTCTCCCCTTCCTGCTCGTTCTCGGCCTCGGTTACCTATGCGCCGTCGTGTTCGGTGACTTTTCGCTCTGGATAGTCAGCATATTCCTTTAGCGGCATCTTCCTTCGTCCGTCTGGTCCGTTGGGGACGCTTTTGGGGCGGAGAACCTGTCGGAGATGGGTGTTTAACATATAGATTCAGGCACCATAAACCCTTTTTTAACAGAATCCGTGTTGTGAGAGGCGAAAAAGATGGACGTGACCGAGGAGCGAGGCCCAGTGAACCGACTAGTCTCCATCGCCGACGATTACAAGGAGAGGCTCGGCGTCGGGGAGGGGATCAACGGAATCGCTGCTAGGACCATCGAAGTAGCCAGGGCAGCCGAGGCAGCGGAGCTTCAGAGGCCCGAGAAGTCCATACTGATAGTGGATGAAAAGTACCTGACGGAGACGCTCAGGATCATTTTCCAGATGGCCGGGTACCACGTGGAGACGGCGAGCAGCGGGGTTCAGGCGCTGAAGAAGGTGCTGGACAACCCGTATGACCTCGTCATAATGGAGGAGAACCTGCCCGACTCCGTCGGGGGTGAGATGGCGCAGCTTATAGGGAGCATGCACAAGGGGACGAGGGTCATCCTGATGACGGGCGACGAGTACTGGGAGGAGACGATGAAGGCGGCGCCCGCCGAGGTCGAAGACGTCCTCCTCAAGCCCTTCGCCCCCGAGGAGCTCGTCTCGGCGACCAGGCGAATTCTTGAGCTGAAGAGCGAGAAGAAGGGTGGGCCGAGGTTCAAGCTCCCTCTGGCTTAGCCTATTTCTCCGAGACGTATATCGGGTTGGACCACGCGGTTCTGCCCCTCTCGTCGGTTGCCTCGACCCTTACGTAGGTTTCGCCCTTTCGGATGGCGTGCGTTGCCTCCGATATTGTCCCCTCCGTGGCCCAGTATTTTGAGCCGAGGCTGGGCGCGGCGATGAAGCCTATGGATTTCACGGGGCTGGTCCTCGCCACGATGACCCCGTCCTCTATGTTGATTTCCTTGATCTCCGGACCATTGCTGGAGTAGAACAGGCCGCTAAATACGGAGGAAAGAATCGCCTCGGGGGTCGGCTCCTCGGCCTTGACGGCTATCCAGGAGATGCCCGCGTCCAGTGGTTTCATCGGCGCGGGTGTGCCGTGGTGGTCGTCTGCCGCGAAGACCAGGGTCCGCCTGCCAGCGGCGAGGAGCCCGTCTACGTGTGGCCGTGAGTCCCCCGCGCCGTTGTATATCTCGCAGTTGGAGTTGTATATCTCGACGCCGTGGTAGTCGGTTAGGCGCGTCATGTCGCTGTGGTTGAGGCCGCTCCAGTATGGGTGCGCGAGGATGGCGACCCCGCCGCGGCTCCTTATTGTGTCTATGGCAGCCTGCGGATCGCCACGCAAGTCGAAGTCCCTCATCGAGAGGCCCTCCATGAACCCGACGCCCACTACGTGGAGGGTTGTCCCCGCCTCCGACCTCCCGACGCTTATCTCCTGCCCGGGTATGAGCACCAGACCCTTCGGGTCGAGGGGCGATGGGTCGGTGACCCGACCGTGGTCCGTGATGCTCAGGAAGTCGTAGCCCTTCGAGCCGTAGAGGTCGACGACCTCCTGGGGCGTGTGGACGCCATCGGAGGCGGTGGAGTGTGCGTGGAGGTTCCCCCTGAGCCAGACACCACCGGAGTGGAATGGGTCGGAAAACTCGAGCCTCATACATACGGGATTAGGGGGCGGGATTATAGCGCTTGCCTCAGGTGAAGGCGGCCAGCACATAGACCCCGGCGAAGATCGTCGCGGAGCCTAGGAGGCGTGGGGCGCCGTATCCCTCTCCGAGGAGCGCGAGGCCGAGCAGGGCCCCCACCACGACGCTGACCTGCCTGAGCGCGAGCAGGTAGCCGACGGGGGCGAGCGTCATGGCGACCAGGACGAGGATGTAACCACCCCTCATGAGCGCGCCCGAGACGGTTATCCTCGCCTTGGCCCTCCCCCACTCCGAGGCGACGCCCCTCCACCCCCTGCCCCGCATGATTATCGGCGTCAATGCGACAGTTATGGCGATCTCGAGCCAGAAGCTGTAAAGTAGAGGGTTGACACGTGTCACCCCCACCTTGTCGCTGAGGGAGTACGCCGTCGTGCCCAGGGCGGCGATGAGGGCGAACCCGAAGGCTGGGCCCCTGAAGGAGCGCAGGGGCTCCAGTAGGCTCCCCCAGCGCAGCCCCTTGAGGTGCAGAACATAGACGCCGACGAGCACGAGCAGTATGCCCGCCAACCCGACCACGCTGATGGACTCCCCGAGGAGCACGGCGCCCGCAACGGCCACAAACAGCGGCGCGCTGCGGGCCACGGGGTAGACGACGCTCAGATCCCCGGCGTCGTAGGCGCGGCTCAACGCGAGGAAGTAGACGGCCTCGGCGATGGCGCTCAGGACGATAAACGGGAGGACATCCAGGGGGAGCGCCCAGTCCCTGAGCAAGAACAGGAAGACGGGCAGTATCGTGAACTGGCTCGTGACGTTCATGAGGAGCATGAACGAGTCCTTGTCGCCGGAGCCCTTCGCGAGGTAGTTCCAGACCGCGTGGGAACCCGCGCTTACCAAGATGAGCCCCACGGCGAGAGGGTCCATGGGGATCAGGCGCTGCGCGGGGTTAAAATCATTAGCTCGTGTGCGTACATTCTCGGTATGGCTGACAGGTGCTTCGTCGCCGTCGACATCGACGACGACGCGATAAAAGCAGCACTGCTACGCGTCCAATCGACGATGGAGGCGACCGGCGCCGACGTGAAGTGCGTCGAGGAGGAGAACATCCACATCACGCTAAAGTTCCTCGGTGAGATACCCGAGGCGAGGACGGCGCAGGTCGCGGAACTCGTCAGGGGCATAGCCTTCAAACCATTCTCGCTCAACTTTCAAGGCGTCGGCGTATTCCCTGCCCTAAACCGCCCCAGCGTCGTCTGGGCGGGCGTAACGGGAGAAGTCTCCGAGATGCTCGCCGTCTTCACCGAGCTAGAGAGGGGGCTGAGGACCCTTGGGTTCGAGCCGGAGAGGAGGCCCTTCCAACCCCATGTCACGCTCTGCAGGGTCAGGAGTGGGAGGAACCGGGCGCAGCTCGCGGAGGCCGTGACGGCGATGGGCGACGAGGAGTTCGGCGAGCTGAGGGTGGCGCACATATGCTTGAAGAGGAGCGTCCTCACGCGGGGCGGCCCGATCTACTCGACGGTCGCCGAGTCGACGTCGATCCAGTAGTTAGATATTCCAGCCGATGTGTATCCATCTAAGTGATTCGCGGATGCCCCTGCCCGAGCCGTGGAGCCAGCTGAAGAAGACCGTCATCGCCGAGGTCAAGCCCAGCCCCAGGGAGTACGGGGAGATAGACCAGTTCATAGCCAAGACAAAGAGGGAGCTTTCCACAGCCCTCGCGGGTAAGGGGATCGAGGCGGACGTCGAGATACACGGCTCCGTCGCCAGAGACACCTGGCTAAGAGGCCAGAGGGACATCGACGTCTTCATAATACTGAGGCATGGGGCATCAAGGCGCGACCTGCTGGCCGTCAACGAGGCCGTCAAGGGGTTCGTGGGAGAGGGCTGGGTCGAGGCTTACGCCGAGCACCCATACGTAAAGAAGGCGATGGGGGGGTTCGACGTCGAGTTCATACCATGCTTCAGGATCGAGGCGGGGAAGAGGCTCGTGTCCGCGGTGGACCGCAGCCCCCTGCACACGGGCTACCTGCTCGACCACATGACCCAGGAGCAGAGGGATGAGGTCAGGCTCCTCAAGATGTTCGCCAGGGGGATAGGCGTCTACGGGGCCGAGATAAGGGTCGGTGGCTTCTCCGGCTATCTCTGTGAGCTTCTCGTCCTCGCCTTCGGCTCGTTCGACGGGGTGGTGACGGAGGCCGCGCAGTGGGGTGACCCCCCGGCGATCCAGCTCGTGAAGGGGGCGAAGGCCAACCTCGAGAAGTTCAAGGAGCCCCTCGTCGTCATCGACCCCGTCGACGAGAACAGAAACGTCGCGTCCGCCGTGACCGAGACGGCGCTCTGGACATTCGTCGCGGCGGCCCGCGCCTTCGCCAACAGGCCCGACGAGAAATTCTTCACACCGCCCATCAGGAAAGTCTCGCCCCAGAAGCTCCTATCAGAGCTTAAGGAGAGGAGTGCCGACGTCCTCTTCGTGGTGATCCCGGACGAGGAGCCTCCGGTGCCCGACACCCTCTGGGGGCAGCTCTACAGGGCGGAGAAGGCCCTCGGGAGGGCGCTTGGTGATCGCGGCTTCAGGGTCTTCAGGTCGGCGTCCTGGAGCGACGAGGGTGAGAGGCACATCCTCGTCTACGAGGTCGAGTCCATCGCCCTGCCGCCGATCGTGAAGAGGGTGGGCCCGCCCGTCAAGCTGGTGAAGGACAGCGAGAACTTCATCGGGACATACCTAGACGCGCCGGAGAGGGTCAGCGGCCCCGGCGTCGAGGGGGGGAAGTGGTGGGTCGAGGTCAAGAGGAGGCACACCTTCACCGGGGTCACCCTCAGGGACATGCTGGCGATGGGGTGCGAGGAGCTCGGCGTGCCGAAGAGGCTCGCGGAGATGCTCAGGGAGAGCGGCACCGTCCTCATAAACGACGAGATAGAGGGCCACATGCGCGGCGAGTTCCCGCTGTTCCTCGACGGGTTCCTCAGGGGCAGGCCTGACTGGCTTGGGTGAGCGCGTCCCCCTCGACGACCTGGCCGGCTCGAGGGCGGCGCGCCTGATACACTGGCCCCTGGGCTCCGCCGAGGTCGTGGCGGAGAGGGTGGAGGAGCTTAGGGGGCTCGGCGTCTCCGCCATATTTCTCACGGGTAGGCACAGGCTCGCCGACATGAGGGTGCTGGGCAAGGGGCACACCGGCCTCGTAGTCGCCGCGGAGACGCCGAGCGGCGTGCTCGCGTTGAAGGCGATGAGGGCCGACTCCGACCGCGCATCCATGGGGGAGGAGGCGAGGCTCCTCGCGGCCGCGAACGCTGTGGACGTGGGGCCCAAGGTCGTCGCCTGGAGCACGAACTTCCTGCTGATGGAGCTGGTAGAGGGTGGATACCTGAGCGACTGGATAAGGGGCATCACGCCCGAGGAGGGGGGCGAACTGAGGCGTATACTCCGCTCGGTCGTGGACCAGGCGCGGCGCCTCGACGCGGCGGGTATAGACCACGGGGAACTCGTCAGGCTGCGCCGACACGTCATCCTTAGGGACGGGGCGCCGATAATCATCGACTTCGAGTCGGCGAGCACGGAGAGGAGGCCGGCGAACGTCACCACGGTGATGCAGTCGTTCTTCCTCAACACGAAGGCGAGCGACGTGATAGACGGGCTGATTGGGCTCCCGGACCGGGAGAAGCTGCTCGATTCACTCCGCGTCTACAGGAGGGAGCCGAGCGAGGAAAGCTACCGGAAGTTGCTTATTGCCGCTGGGCTCGACTGAAAGCCATCCTCGACGGGAAAACGATTTCCGGGCGGGCCCGCACATTACCCACATGGACTACAAGGGGATCGCAGGCAAGAGCATCGACGAGCACAGAGAGGTCCTCATCGACGTGAGCAACAGGATACACAGGGAGCCCGAGCTCGGGCACCAGGAGTACAAGGCGTCCGCCCTCCTCGCGGAGGCGCTGAGGGGGCACGGCTTCAGCGTCGAGCTGGGTGTCGCCGGGATGAGGACGGCCTTCATCGCCCGCGGGAAGCCCAGGGAGGGGCCGACCATCGGTATCCTGGCCGAGTACGACGCCCTGCCCGGCATAGGCCACGCCTGCGGCCACAACCTCATCGCTTCATCGGCACTCGGCGCCGCGATAGGCCTCTCGGCTGTCGCTGCAGATCTCCCGGGGAACGTGGTCGTCTACGGGACCCCCGCGGAGGAGGGGGTCGTCGAGAACGCCGGGGGGAAGGTGTTGCTGCTCGATGAGATCAGGAAGTCGGACGTGGCCATCATGGTGCACCCGGCGAGCCTCTGGGGGAGCTACGGGACGAGCAACGCCCGGGAGAGCTTCCTCGTCGAGTTCTTCGGGAGGAGCAGCCACGCCGGGGGAGCCCCGGAGAAGGGGATCAACGCCCTGGAGGGGGTCCTCCTCACATTCCAGGGGATAAACGCTCTCCGGCAGCACATCGATAGGGAGGTCCGCATACACGGCATCATAAAGAGGGGAGGGGACAGCCCGAACGTCGTGCCCGACTACGCGAGCGCGCACCTCTACGTCCGGGCGCCGACCATGCCTATGCTCGGGGAGTACTACGGCAGGGTGATGAACATAGTCAAGGGGGCGGAGCTCGCCACCGGGGCGAGGAGCAAGGTAACGAGGGTCGCCAACACCTACGCGAACTCCCTGCCCAACAAGACCCTCTCCGACGCGTTCCGGGAGAACATGGCAGATGTCGGCGCCGAGTATCCCGCCGAGATCGAACTGCGGAGGGGCGGTGGCAGCACAGACTTCGGCAACGTGAGCCAGGTCATCCCCGCCCTGAGCGCCTACGTCAACATCGGCCCGGTGGTCCTCCACAGCCCCGAGGGGGCGAGGATGACCGCGACCCCCGAGGCGAACGAGGTCATGATCAAGGCGGCGAAGGGGCTCGCCTACACGGCCATAGACCTGATCACGGAAAAGGAACTCCTCGACGCGGCGAAGAGGGAGCATCGGCAGAGGTTGGCCGAGCAGGCTCACAGGTAGCCTTTAGGGCCCTTTCGGGGTCTTCGTAACCTTTTTACTGTGGCTGTTGTGTCTAGTGTTGGATTTGGGATCGTGGTCTAGCTTGGTAAGATTCGTGCCTGGGGCGTACGAGTTCGTGAGTTCAAATCTCACCGATCCCACCACTCAATACACCCACCCCACTACTTCGATTTCCTGAAGAGCTTCGCGTTCTCGACGTCGCAGACGTATGTGTATCCGAGCTCGATGAGTTCAGTTGCTTCTTGGACAGTCCTTGCTGCCTTGCAGACAAACTGTTCAGCCTGGTCCTTGAAAAGTGACTCCTCGAGCTGGATGTACTTCATCGTGTTCATGACGCTTCTATGGCCGAGCGTCCTCTGAACGAATAGGAGGTCTTTGGTTTGGTGGTAGAGCGTAGTACCTTTCCAATGCCTGAATGTATGGAAGTGTATTTGATTGAGTCTAGGGTTTTGGAGTTTCCTTGCAAGTGTTTTCCTCTGCTTCAGGTAACTGTCTCTTACACTGTTTAGATCATGTGCGAAGATTCTCTTAGGGTCGGAGACTGCATTGTTCATACGAATTACTGAGAGCATGTTGATGAGTCTGTTTGAAATTTTGAAGATCCTTGGGTAGCTTCCCTTCTCAGGAGTGATTCGCGCGCGCCGCCTTGTCCCGAAATTCATCAACAGTTAGAATAAACATAAGTATAGCTGACTAAATTTTTTCAAACATACTTGAACAAGATTATACTCGATAACTTATGAATAACGCGTTTTATATAGCGCGCGCTCGTCGACTGTCTCAAGGCAGTTGCGGACCCAGGTCAATTCTCCCATGATCTGCCTCAACACCTCAATAGTTTCCCTGTCACTCATATCTGCGGAACCTCCCTCGGGACCCTGAGACGCGCATCATGCCCGACGCCCATCAGCTTCCCCGGCGCTCGATGGAAGCTCTTACAGTATCCCGCCTTATCGAGTTCGATGGCGGGTTTCACACACGCGCCACGAACCCTATAATCACAATCCTGAACGACCCAAATTAACCACCCACTACCACACCGACGGCCCAGGAAGAACACCAATCAACTCACTAGCCATGCTAAAAGCACAGATGACGAAGCACCTCCTCAACATAATCAGCGACAGAAGACTAGCACTACGCCTCAGAAGCGACCACAGAGTAGCCAGAGCATGCGGCTTCCGAAGCAGGACACCGAGCCACGGCCTCTTCACCCACTTCAGACACCGACTCGGAGAAGAGACCTACCTCAACATATTCAACGAACTCACGAGGAAGTTACTTGAATCGGGGACCATAATCGGCAAAGTCATCGCCGTCGACAGCACCCACCTGAAGGCCTACAGCGGAAGAGCAATGGATAACCGAACCGGCAGAAGCGACCCAGACGCCCGAGTAGGCAGAGGGCGGAGAGGATTCATACTCGGGTACAGGGTCCACACGGCCTGCTGTGCGGACTCCGAGCTGCCCATCGCCTTCGCCCCCTGTAACGAGAATGACAAGGTGTACTTCGAGCCGCTGCTGGAGAGGGTGCACCGCCTAGAAGTAAGGTTCAGGGCGGTGCTGGCTGACGCCCAGTACAGCAGCGTGAACGTGCGTGACGCGGCTGAGTGGCTCGGTGCTGAGCCCGTCATCCCGGTGAGGAGGGATTCGCGGGTGAAGGCGTTGCTCCGTGTGGGGCGCGACTTCGTGGCCAGGGGCGCTAAGAGGGTCGTGAGGCTGTTCCGTAAGAGATGGAGCATCGAGAGACTCTTCGGAAGGGCGAAGGAGTGGCTGATGCTGGATGGGCTGAGGGTCCGGGGTCTGACGCAGGTGTCGATTCACGTCTCGCTGAGTCTGATCTCTATGCTGGCCGTCGCTTTGTCTGCTGTGAGGGAAGGGACGCCTGGTCTGGTTAGGTGTATCAAGGGCTTCGTTGAGTGAGTGCGTCGTTGCCTCGGAGGAGGCTTGCCTAGGGGTTTCCATCGCTTTGATGGTGTGTTTCTGGTTTTCATCGTTTTCTTGGAGCGGGGTTTGTGGATGGAGGGTTCAACTTGTTCTCGATGAGGATGCGGTGATTGGTGTGAGGCTTCTAAGATGGTGATTTTCTAAACAACCTAGCGCGCAGCAGCATATCTCGACTGCGTCGGGGTGTACGACGACCATGAAAAGATAAGGCGGCAGACTAGGCCGAAAGAATATGTCCACTGACCACAGATACTAAAGTCCTTCAGACCATCCCGCTTCTCTCCTTCGGGTTGCCCCGGTCACGTCTCTTTTCTCGGCGGGCTTGCGCTGACTGCTCCGCCTTCTTCGACTGGTCTACTCGAGTCTTCATCTCGTCGGTCATTCCCGCTCTTTCCTTCCCCTGCTTTTCCAGCTTTCCGAATTGTGTGTCCATCGTCCCACCCACGTAGCCGCCGACTGTTTCCCCGGACCTTTTCGACATCAGCATGCGACTCACGTACTCCCTCGTGAGCGGCGGGTAGCCCATGTTCACCACGGCTGCACTGTAACTCTCGTTCAGCTGCTTGAGAAGGCGGTCGTATAATGCCGACGTTATCTCATCCTTTTTCAGCTTTTGGCCGTAAAGGTCTTTGAAATCTTTGCTAAGAAAATAACTCGTCACGGATTTTACTGTGTGATCAATTTTGTTACTGTCTAGTATGTCCTCTGGCTTTTTCTTATTTTCCTTCTCCTTCGCAGAGTAGGCGGGCGCGTGCGCGGACATACATGAATAGCTATGGGATGAACTTTAAATCTCTGTCATCGTTGCGCGCGTGCGCATCTGAGAACGATGAGCCTTTTTAGGTCGACTTCTTTTTTGCGTGTGCGCGGCTAGCTGTCAAGTAGTTCTTAGAGATTCTGAGGAGGCGGAGGACATCGTCGTCCTGCCTTTCATCCGCATCACGATTAGGGCCCTGAGGGTGCCGAGCGTCCACCAGTCCGGGGGTTGGCGAGGAATGAATCCCAGTAGTCATATCACTGCAGCCTCTTGTTACCTGGCCCGGAGACTCCGCCGACCCTAGTCCTCTAACCGGACATGCACCGACGGCGCCAACCCCATCCACGACGCGAACTCCTCGTCGCCGCGGCGGCCCTGTACATAGCCTGCATCATAAACGAAGAGAATCACACCCAGAAGATACCGGCGGAGGCGACGGACGTGACCGAGGCAACCATACGCAACCGCTACACGGAGCTGAAAACGGTCCTAGACCTGGATATTTCGGTCGCTAAAACGCTGGAATGAAGTAATCACGGTACTCTTCGAGCTAGGACTGGAGATCTTCTCCCTGATAAAGCAGCTCGTAATCGATGAGGATGGCCCTGATCTTCTCTACGGCCTCATGAACCTGCTCCTCCCTCTTAGCCCCGGTGATCACGAGCTTCCCCGAGGCGAATACCAGCAGGACCACCTTTGGCTCCGTCATCCTGTAGATCAGGCCGGGGAACTGCTCAGGCTCATACATAACATTCTCCAAGACGTCGGACATCGCCTCCAGGTCGATCTTGCCGT
>JAUYEB010000059.1 GCA_030691555.1 Candidatus Bathyarchaeota archaeon | reverse complement strand
CCGCGACCACATAGGGGGCCTGAAGGCGCTGAAGGAGCGCGGTGCCCCCTTCCTGGTCGCCGCCCACGACGCCGAGGCCGACGACGTCGAGAAGGCGACCGGGGTCGAGGTCGACCTCAGGCTCGTCGACGGCCAGACGATAGGAGGCTTCACGGTGGTCTACCTCCCCGGGCACACCCTCGGCAGCATAGCGCTCCTCGGCGGGGGCGCCCTGATAGCCGGAGACACGCTAAACGGTGGCGGGGCTGGGCTCAAGGGGCCTAACCCCATGTTCACGAAGGACCGGGACGCCGCCGGGGCGAGCGTCCGCCACCTCGAGAACTTCGACTTCGACAGGGTCTTCGTCAGCCACGGCGAAGGCGTTGGGAAGGGCGGGAAGGAGGCCCTCGCGAGGCTGATCGAGTCCATGGAGCCGGACTGAACGGGCGAATCGATTATCTAGTCGCGGGGCGAGGGTCCCCCATGGGCAGGCTCAGGCGGGGCGACGCAGCGCCCGACTTCACGCGTGACTCCGTGAACATGGGCAGGGTCTCGCTGGGAGACTACCGCGGCCAGAACGTGCTTCTCCTGTTCAGCAGGTACTTCGGGTGCCCAGTCTGCCAGCTTGAGTTCGACGAGCTGCTGGAGTTCAGGCGGATCCGCCCGGGGCTGAGGGTGGTCTACGTGAACCAATCCCTCCCCGAGTCGGCGCGGGTCTACATCGAGGGGAGGGGCGTCGACTTCCCTGTCATTGCCGCGGAGAAGAGCGGGGGTAGGTACCCGCTCTACGACCTCTACGGCGTGGGCGGCCTAGGCCCGGTAGCCGCGGTCGAGATACTCTTCAAGGGGAGGAGGGCCCTCCGACTCGGTAAGCGGCACGGCCCCTACGAGGGCATCGAGACGCAGAGCCCCGCCCAGTTCCTCATAGACGGGGAGGGGAGGATAGCGTCGGCGCACTACGGCCTATTCAAACCGGAGAAACTGCAATAGACCTCTTCGCCCCTCGGGGCTACGTTCATAAACGCGCCAACGGCGTTCTAGCTGCATGGACGCGACCCGGGGCCGGCTCCTAAACCTGCTCATGGTCGTCCAGATGGCCGGCTCCTTCCGGATGGGGATCGTTGGCCGATTCTCGCGCTACTGATCCGGAGGCACGGCGTCTCCATCCTCTTCGTCATCGGGGCACTCCAGGGTGCCCTGCAGGCCGGGGCGGACACGAGCATGATGATGCACCTCATGGCTCTCCCGAGCCGGGGCAAGACGGGCGTCGTAATGGGGCTATACGCCGAGGCGGAGAACATGGGCGGCATCGTCGCCAACCCCGCCTTCGGCTACGCCTACATGACGTTTGGACCCCTGTCCTCCGTCATCCTCGTCTCGGTCGTCCTCCTCCTCACCTCCGGCATCTCTGCGGCGAGGCTCAGGGGGCCACCAACACCGTCTTAAAGCCTCATTATTCCCCTTAGTATCCATGCTCAAGCAGGTTCTCGAGGCGATGGAGCTCCTCGACTCAGCCAAGGTAGACGGCGAAGAGGTCGCCGCCCTGCTCAGATCTAGGGGGCTCAAAGATGTCAAGGTCAAGACCCTGAGGGGGGAGAAGGGGAAGACCGACTACGTGAAGGTCAAGATACCCGGCACGAGGGGGAAGACTGCGAAGGGCGACGCCCCGACCCTCGGGGTGCTGGGACGCCTCGGCGGCGTGGGCGCCCGACCCGAGATGATAGGCCTCGTCTCCGACGCCGACGGCGCCGTGACCGCGATCGCGGTCGCCCTCAAGCTCGCCGACATGATGGCGAAGGGCGACGCCCTGCCCGGCGACGTGATAATCGGCACCCACATCTGCCCCGACGCGCCGACGAACCCCCACAAGCCGGTCCCGTTCATGGGCTCCCCCGTCTCATTCGCCCAGGTGGGCGCCGAGGAGATAAGCCCCGAGATGGACGCCGTCCTAAGCGTCGACACGACGAAGGGGAACAGGATAGCCAAGTGGAGGGGCTTCGCCATCACCCCCACGGCCAAGGAGGGCTGGGTCCTCAAGGTCAGCGACGACCTCCTCACCATCATGGAGATAGCCACCGGGCGGACCGCGAGGGTCTGCCCCATCACCACACAGGACATAACCCCCTACGGCAACGGCATAGATCACATAAACAGCATAATGCAGCCCTGCACCCAGACGAACGCCCCCGTCGTCGGCGTGGCCATAACGACCGAGACCGCCGTCCCCGGATGCGCAACCGGGGCGAGCCACCCCACAGACATCGAGGAGGCAGCACGGTTCTGCGTCGAGGTCGCCAAAGCCTACGGCAAGGGCCTCTGCAGCTTCTACGACGAGGAGGAGTGGGGCAGGATTCAGCGCAGGTATGGGCCCCTCAGGCTCCTCCAGACGCCCGGCAACCAGCCCGAGGGTTGACGAATTTATAAACTCCCCTCCAAACCCTTTACCCGACTAAGATGCCGTTCAGAAGGATACTCGTAGCGTTCGACGGTTCCGAGCCCGCGAAGCGGGCCATCGACTACGCGGCCGACCTGGCCGACGCCCGTAGCTCCACACTCATAGTGCTGACAGTGGTCCCCAAGGTCACCCTACCGGTCTTCCCGGACGAGGG